>JANMQW010000330.1:0-5939 GCA_031370725.1 Novosphingobium sp. | reverse complement strand
CCCTCGGCCCGCCCGTCGCGCGAATTGAGGTTGATGTTGGCAAATGCCTGGCGGGTGGGGCGGGTCATCATCCGGTCGTCGGGCCGGGGGAACTGGATATCGCGGTCGTTAAGCGTTTCTTCATGGATCGTCGCGGTGTTGGCGCGCGGATCGATTGTCCAGCGGCGCAGGTTCTGGCGCGTCTCGCCGTGGGTCCGCCGGACCCCGGCCTGGTTGGGAAACAGCGCGGTGCCGTTGGCCGCAGCGACATCCGCGACGATCCGGCCCTGCTCATCTTCCCACACGTTGCCTTGGTGGAACATGTGGCGCGGATCGTATTCGAACCAGCGGACGTCCGCAGCGGTGCCGGTGCGCGGCATGATCGCGATCTTGGTCGGGCGATCATCGACCCAGGCGGTCATCGGGCCGCCACCCATGAACCGCTTCAGGTCGGTATCGATCGGGATCACCGGGAACACCACCCAGTTCTGGGTCACGAAAAACGTGTGCATCAGCGCCATGTGCGGAACCGGGATAATCTCGCGCTTGATCACGCTGCCATCGGCTGCAATCACGTCGAAGCGCAGCTCGGCCGCTCCCATCGGGCCGTTGATCGCCGATCCGATGTTGAGCAGCTCGCCGGTGGCGTGATCGATTGTCGGGTGCGCGCTGAAGGTGGTGGTGATGGTGCCGTCGTAATCGTGCTCGCCCAACGTATCGAGCGTGCGCGGGTCGAGCTCGACCGCGGGCGCGCCTTCCATCAGCGCGAGCAACTTGCCGCCGTGGACGATGATGTTGGTGTTTGCGGTGTTATAGCGTTTGCCCAAAACCGATGGGTCGCTGGTCATGGGATTGCCGAACGTGCCGAATAGGCGCTTGCCTGCGGCACGCTCAAGCTCGAACTTCTCGGTCCGGACCCAGCGGTTGCGCATCGCCACGCGGCCATCCTCGAAGGTGAAGCCGAACACCATCCCGTCGCCGTCGAACCAGTGGTAATCGCCCTCGCGCGGGGGATAGAGCGGGTCCGGGCCGTTGCGCAGAAACACGCCGGCCAGATCGCGCGGCAGGTCGCCGCGCACGATCAGATCGGGTGCGATTGCCTCGAAACGCATCGGGCCGTGGTGGCCGCTCAGAAACGGGTGATCGAAGAATGGTTCGGCCATCGGGGGAGTGTCTCCTGCTCCCCTAGTGGCGCATCGCGCGCGCGGCTTCTGCTAGCAAATTCAAGCAGAGGCTTTCGCGACGAAAACGGGCATAATCGTGGGCGATCGATCGGAGTATCGTCATGGCCGTTTCCACCCATCGCACCTTCTGCCGTTTCTGCCACGCCAACTGCGCCATGTTGGCGGATGTGGAGGACGGCAAAGTCGTGGCCGTACGCGGGGATCCCGAAGACCCCGTGTATGGCGGTTACACCTGCCTCAAGGGCCGCGAACTGCCTGATAGCCACAACGCCGCGCACCGCCTTACGCACAGTCTGGTGCGCGGCGCGGATGGCGAATTTGCCGAGACCGCGATGCCTGCAGCTCTGGCCCACGTCGGCAATGCGCTCAAGCGCATCATCGCCGAACACGGCCCCGATGCGGTGGCGATCTTCATCGGTTCGGGCGGGTATCAGAACAGCTCTGCTTGGGCCGCCTCATACAGTTTTGCTCAGGCGATCGGCACGCGCAATTTTTACACTTCGGTCACGCTCGACCAGCCCGCCAAGGTCTTCACCACCGCGCGTTACGGCAAGTGGATGGGGGGCACGAACTCGTTCGACGAGGCTGACGTGGCGTTCCTGATCGGCAACAACCCGATGGTCTCGCACTATTCGCCTCCCGGAGGCGTGCCGCCGTTTTCGCCCTCGCGGCGGATTCGCGATCGCCAGAAAAAGGGCCTCAAGCTGATCGTCGCCGATCCGCGCGAAAGCGATGTCGGGATGATCGCCGACATCTATCTGCCGGTCAAACCGGGTGAGGACCCGGCGCTGCTCGCGGGTATGCTCAACGTGATCTTCGCCGAAGAACTGTTCGACCGCAATTTCGTAGCCGCACATGTCGATGGGGTGGACGAACTGCGCCAGGCGGTGGCCGGGTTCACTCCCGATGTGGCCGCGGCTCGCGCGGGTGTCGAGCCCGACCAACTTATCGCCGCGGCGCGGATGTTCGCCAATGCCAAGCGTGGTTGCGCGGTGACCGGAACCGGGCCGGAAATGGCAGGTAACGGCACGTTGACTGAGTACCTTTCGACCAGCCTCAACATCTTGTGCGCGCGGTTCAAGCAAGAGGGCGAGAAGGCCTCGATCCCCGGGGTGTTCACCGTCCAGACGCCGCGCCGTGCCCAGGTTGGCCCGCCGATGGCGATGTTCGGGGCCGAGGGCATGGCCAAGTCGCGCTTTCGCGGGCTGGGGCAGCTGGGCTTCGAGATGCCCTGTAACGTGCTCGCCGATGAAATTCTGACCCCCGGCGATGGCCAGGTCCGCGCGCTGATCTCGATTGGCGGCAATCCCGAAGTCGGCTTCCCCAACCAGATCAAGATGCGCCGCGCGCTCGATGCGCTGGAAATGTTTGTCCAGGTTGATCCGTGGATGTCGGCCAGCGCCAAGCGCGCCGACGTGGTCCTCGCGCCCAGCCAATGCCTTGAACGCGAAGACATCACCAACTTGTCCGAATGGTGGCACGAGCGGCCCTACGCGCGTTATGTCGAGGCCCTCGCCGAGCC
Organism: Novosphingobium sp.; assembly: GCA_031370725.1. Classification (GTDB taxonomy): domain Bacteria; phylum Pseudomonadota; class Alphaproteobacteria; order Sphingomonadales; family Sphingomonadaceae; genus Novosphingobium. The sequence goes on along the minus strand of JANMQW010000330.1, from coordinate 3,254 downwards.
TCCGGGTGATGTGATCGATGAGTATGAGATGCTCTGGCACCTGGCCAAGCACCTTGGCGTCCAGCTCAACCTCGCCGGTGGCCCGCTGCCGATGGATGTGTGCCCGAGCAAGGAGACTTTTCTCGATCTGATGACCGAGGGCTGCCTCGTTAAACCCAGCCAGGTGCGGCGTGACAGCGTGGCGGGCGCGCCCGTGATCTATGACGATCTCCACCCGCGCGTCGAAGCCGGCGATCCGGGCGAAGCTTATCGCTTCGATCTGGCGCAAGGCGACATGCCCGGCCAGCTCAAACGGTATGGCCGCGACGAGGCGCGCGCAGCCGGGTTCGGCTTCCGCCTCATTTCGCGGCGATCCAAGACGCGGTTCAATTCGATCGGCCATCCGCTCGCCAAACTACGCGCCAAGACCACCACCAATCCCGCCTATATCCACCCCGCCGACATGGCCGAACTGGGCGTCGCCGAAGGCTCGATCGTCGAGATCACTTCGCCCCACGCCAGCATTCACGGGGTCGCCAAGGCCAGCGACAAACTGCGCCGCGGGATCGTTTCGATGGCGCATGCCTATGGCGATAGCGACGCGGGCAAGCACAACGTGCGTGAGATGGGTGGATCGACCAACCGCCTCACCAGCGACGAGGTGGACTTCGATCCGATCACCGGGCAGGCCTTGCAAAGCGCCATCCCGGTGCGAATTTCGGTGGCCTGAGCCCTACTGCCAAAACTCCAAGGACCGTTATGTCTGCAATGAACCGCCGTTTCCTGCTCAAGCGCCGTCCCCAGGGCGATCCGGTCGCCGATGACTTTGCCGTGGTTGAAGAAGCTGTGCCTGAACTTGCCGAGGGGCAGTTTCTGATCCGCAACCACTACGCCTCGCTCGACCCGGCGATGCGCGGGTGGATGGACGACGCCGACAGTTATATGCCGCCGATCCCGCTGGGCGCGGCGGTGCGCGCATCCACGATAGGCGTGGTCGAGGCGAGCCGGGCCGAAGGCTTTGCGCCCGGCCAGTGGGTGATGGGGCTGAACGGAATCGAGGAATACTCCATCGGCGCGGCGGGCGGGTTTACCCAGCCGATCGATGCAGGCGCGGTTCCCAGCATCACCAACTATCTCTCGCTGTTCGGGGCGGTGGGGATGACCGCCTATTTCGGGCTGTTCGAGGTATGCGAGCCCAAGCCGGGCGACACCGTGATGGTGACCGGCGCGGCTGGCGCGGTCGGCTCGATCGTCGGGCAACTTGCCAAAATTCACGGCTGTCGCGTGATCGGCATCGCCGGAGGCGCGGAAAAGTGCGCGCGGCTTACGGGCCGCTACGGTTTCGATGCGGCGATCGATTATCGCGGCAAGGACGAGGCCGCGCTGACCGCCGCCATCGCGCGAGCTGCGCCAAAGGGTGTGGACGTGATCTTTGAGAACGTTGGCGGGATCATCCTCGATGCCGGGCTGATGAACCTGAACTTCGGCGCGCGCATAGGGCTGTGCGGATTGATCAGCGAATATAACAGCGCGCAGCCCGTTGGCGCACGCAACTTGTGGCGGCTGATCGTCAAGCGCGCCTCGATCCGCGGCCTGCTGGTGATGGATTTCGTCGCGCGCTTTGGCGAGGGCGGGGCGCAGTTGGGGCAGTGGGCCGCGCAAGGCAAGCTGGTGGTCGATGAGCACATCGATGAGGGCATCGAAAACGCCTACCCCGCGTTCATGCGGCTATTCGCGGGATCGAACCAGGGCAAGATGATCCTCAAGCTCGCCTGATGCGCGATCTGGTCGTGCTATCGGGTGGGCATCCGTACGAGGCGGAGCCGTTTGCGGCCATGCTCGCCAGCCTCGATGGCTGGACCGTCACCCACCTGATTCACCCCGAGGCCGAGCGGCTGGTCGGCGAAGGTCGTGCCGACGATGCCGATGCGATGCTGTTCTACGATATGCCGGGCTATACCTTTGCCGATGGACAGGTGACCGCGCGTCTGCCCAGCGAAGCGTTTCGCCGCGCGATCATGGCGCGGTTTGCTGCGGGTCGCGGGGCGGTTGCGATGCACCATGCGCTGGCCGGGTGGGCGCTGTGGCCCGAATGGTCCGAGCTGCTCGGCGGGCGGTTCCTGTATGAGCCGGGCGATGTGCGCGGGGTTCCACAGCTCGATTCGGGGTATCGCCACGATGTGTCCTACACCGCGCAAGTGGTCGCCGAACACCCGGTGACAGCCGGGCTGCCCGAAACGTTCGAGGTGACCGACGAACTCTATCTCGCGCGCGTGTTTGCCGAAGATTTTGTGCCGCTGATCCGCGCGCAGCACAATTTTGCCGCTGCCAATTTCTATTCCGCCGCCGCCGCCGTTGCCGGGCGCATGTTCGACAACACGGGGTGGGATCATTCCCCAGGTAATGCCTGTGTGGCCTGGGCGAAGCAGGCGCTCGCCGCGCGGCTGGTTTACCTGCAGTTCGGCGATGGTCCGCCGACCTACGCCAATCCAAACGTGCGCAGGGTGCTGGCAAACGCGCTCGATTACGTCGCATCGCCGCAGGACTAGCAAATTCACGCATCGCAAGGCCCGGCTGGCTCGGCTTAAGATAGAAATGCAATATCGGAATCCGGACGCCCAGCATGAATGAGCACGTCAGCCTGTTTTCACCCCAGACTCTGGTCGATCCGTTCGACTTCTACCGACTGGCGCACGCGGCGGGCACGAGGATCGAACACATCCCCGAGATGAACATGCACGTCGTCTACAGTTACGACCTGTGTTCGGAAGCCACCGGCCGCCCGCAGGACTTTTCCAACGATTTCGGTGCGCTGATGGGCGCGGCCGATCCCGAGATCGATGCAATCCTCGCCACCGGGTGGGACAATCCGGCGACGCTGCTGACCGCCGACGCGCCGGTCCACACCCGCAATCGCAAGCTCGTGAACCTGGCGTTCTCGGCGCCGCGGGTCAACGCGATCGAACAGGACATGCGCGCCAAATCGATCGAGCTGATCGAAGCGATGGCCGATGCGGGCGAATGCGAGTTCGTCAAGCAATTCGCGGTGCCGCTGCCGGTGGCGATGATCGCCCAGCAGATCGGGCTCGATAACGATCCCGCCCAGGTCAAGGTGTTCCCCAACGTGTTGTTGCGCGGGATCGTCAACCTGCCGCTCCGGTTCAGGCGCGCGGCATGAATTTCGATCTTTCGGGCGAACAGGAGCAGATCCGCGACAGCGTGGGCCGGTTTGGCGCCGCCGCCGATCGCAGGGCGCTGCGCAGCATGCCCGGAGG
>JANMQW010000185.1:0-2824 GCA_031370725.1 Novosphingobium sp. | reverse complement strand
GTCGGCCTCGTGCCCGCACAGGAATTCCAGCACCGCGCCCAGCACCGCCGGATCGCCCAGCCCTTCGCGCAACGCCTCAGGCGTTAGCCCGGTCAGCGCCAGCAGCCGCCCGGCGCGGTCCTCGTCGGCCAGCACCCAGCCCAGCGCGGAAAGCGCCAGCGCCTGGGGATCAGCGGGGGATGGTCTCTCGCGAAGAATTGTCAGTCTCGGTTCAGCGGCATAGAGGCGTCCGCATGGCAAAGCGCATCCTCGTTGTCGAGGACAACGACCTCAACCGCAAATTGTTCTGCGACCTGCTGCGCGCCAACGGCTTCGTGGTGGAGCCGGTGGCCGACGGCGAAACCGTGATCGAGCGCACCCGCCAGTTCGTACCCAACCTGGTGATCATGGACATCAGCCTGCCGACCGTCTCGGGCCTCGATTTGATCGAGCAGATAAAGGCCGACAAAGACCTGCGCGCAATCCCCATCCTCGCGGTGACGGCTTACGCGGGCAAAGGCGACGAGGACCGCATCAGGCAGGCGGGGGCCGAGGGCTATCTGGCCAAGCCGGTGTCGATCGGGCCGTTTATGGTGGCGGTGCGGAAGCTGGTCTAGCTCACTTCACCAAAAGCCAAAGATGCTCGGCGATAAACGCGATTACCGTTAGCGACAGCCCGAAGATGAAAACGCGGTAGGCGCGGCCGAGATACTTGTATTTCTTGCCCTGGAGCACCTGGCCGTTCTGGTACATGTCGTGGAGCATCGTCCGGAACACGCCCTCGTCCGAGCGCAGTTCGGCAAGGATCGAGTCGGTCCACTCGTTTTCATCGAGCTGGGTAAAGTGGCCGAAAAACAGCTTGTTGGGGCGGCCGACAACGCCCGTCTTGGGGGGGCGGATCGAGGGCAGCACCGCATAGACCGCGAACAGCGCGGAGAGGAACGCGAAGAAGGCGAGCACCGAGAGGCTGATCGTGATCCCGCCGCTTTTGGCCTGGCCGATCGAGATCGTGAACACCACGAAGGTCGCGCCCATCAGGATCGAGGCCTTCTGGTCGGCCATCTGCGACAGCGCCAGCTGCATCTGCTGCGAGGTGCGGACGAGGTGGATCGCGTGGTTGGAATAGCCCGTCGGCGAAGGCATCGAGGGGGTGGCGATCGGCAGATCGGGCGCGGCGTCGGGCACAGCGGCCGAAGCGGCGGCGGCGGCCGGATCGATCGGTACAATTTCAGCCATTTGCCCCTGCCTCTCCTCGGTCGCGTTGGATGACACAAAACTGTAACCGTTGACAACATCATTGAATAACGACTCGGCAGTGCAATTGGACTAGCCGCTTTTCCGCCGTATTCGGATGGCACAGGGCCGCCCTAAGCGGGCAGACCGCCGTTTCAGGAGTGCAATTATGGATCGCGCCGCCGTCGCCAAGCGCATTTCCGGGATCATCGAACCGTTCAACAAGAAGGGCGTGGCGATAACCGACGCCACCACCTTTGCCGGCGATCTCGAGTGGGACAGCCTGACGGTGATGGATTTCGTCGCCGCGATCGAGGACGAATTCGACATCATCATCAGCATGAACCAGCAGGCCGAGATCGAAACTTACGGCCAGTTGATCGATGCGGTGACCAGGTTGCAGGGAAAAGCATGACCGAAGGCATCGACGAAGCCGACCGCCCGGCCACCCTGATCGGCTCGGGCCCCGACCTGTTCAGCAAGTTCGATCCGCTGATCGAAATGCGCGCCAACCTGCTCTCGACCGGGCAGGAGGATCCGTTCAGCCTGGTGATGGAACGCGTGCTCAGCCCGACGCAGGCGATCTGCAACGGGCGCGAAACGATCCTGCTGGGTACCTACAACTACATGGGGATGACCTTCGACCCTGACGTGATCGCCGCGGGCAAGCAGGCGCTCGATGAATTCGGCAGCGGCACCACCGGCAGCCGCGTGCTCAACGGCACCTACCGCGGCCACCGCGAGTGCGAGGATGCGCTCAAGGAATTCTACGCCATGGATCACGCCATGGTGTTCTCCACTGGCTATCAGGCCAACCTGGGGATCATCAGCACGATCGCGGGCAAGGGCGATTACATCGTGCTGGACATCGACAGTCACGCCAGCATCTGGGACGGCTGCAAATTGGGCGACGCCGAAGTTGTGCCGTTCAAGCACAACGACATCGAAGCGATGGAAAAGCGCCTCAAGCGGATCCCCGAGGGCGCGGGCAAGCTGGTGATCCTCGAGGGCGTCTATTCGATGCTCGGCGACATCGCCCCGCTGAAAGAGATGGTCCGCATCGCCAAGGCCAACGGCGCGATGGTGCTGGTCGACGAGGCGCACTCGATGGGCTTCATCGGCCCCAACGGGCGCGGCGTGGCCGAGGACCAGGGGTGCCTCGAAGACGTCGATTTCGTGATCGGCACGTTCAGCAAGTCGGTCGGTACCGTGGGCGGCTTTTGCGTCTCCAACCATCCCAAGTTCGAGATCATGCGGCTGGTCTGCCGCCCCTATGTGTTCACCGCCAGCCTGCCGCCCAGCGTGGTCGCGACCGCCGCGACCAGCATCCGCAAGCTGATGCACGGCGGCAACAAGCGTGCGCACCTGTGGGAGAACAGCAGAATCCTGCACGCCGGACTCAAGGCGCGCGGCTTCACCCTGGGCACCGAAACCCCGCAATCGGCGATCATCGCGGTGATCATGCCCGACCTCGAACGCGGCGCGGCGATGTGGGAGGCGCTGCTCAAAGAGGGTCTCTACGTCAACCTCGCGCGGCCCCCCGCGACCCCCGCCAACATGACGCTCCTCAGGTGCTCGCTCTGCGCCGAACATACGGCGGAGCAGGTGCAGA
>JANMQW010000132.1:0-4959 GCA_031370725.1 Novosphingobium sp. | reverse complement strand
GGCCACGTGCCGCTGCACAAGATCAAGGAGAACATGGACAAGCAGCTGGCGGTGTGCGGCGAAGCGCCGTTCTACACATTGGGTCCGCTCGTCACCGACATCGCGCCGGGCTACGACCACATCACCAGCGGGATCGGCGCGGCGATGATCGGCTGGTTCGGCACCGCGATGCTGTGCTACGTGACCCCCAAGGAACACCTTGGCCTGCCCGATCGCGACGACGTGAAAGTCGGCGTGGTCACCTACAAGCTTGCCGCCCACGCCGCCGATCTGGCCAAGGGGCACCCCGCGGCGAAGCTGCGCGACGATGCCCTAAGCCGCAGCCGCTTCGAATTCCGCTGGCGCGACCAGTTCAACCTGTCGCTCGACCCCGATACCGCCGAGCAATACCACGACCAGACGCTCCCCGCAGAAGGCGCCAAAACCGCGCACTTCTGCTCGATGTGCGGGCCGAAGTTCTGCTCGATGAAGATAACCCAGGAAGTGCGCGACTTTGCCGCGAAGCAGAACGCGGGGATCAACTCATTCATCGCCTCCAACCCCGCTCATCCTGAGCCTGTCGAAGGAGCTGCGCTGACTGCTGAAGCCGGAATGGCGAAGATGAGCGAGCTGTTCAAGGAAACCGGGCGCGAACTTTACATGGGCGCCGGAGACCGCGAACACGATTGAGCGAGGGGGATCACATGACCGACGAGACGAAAACCGGCGGCTGCCTGTGCGGCGCGGTGCGCTATGGCTTTGAAGGCGAGCCGTTGATGCAGGCGGTGTGCCACTGCAAGAATTGCCAGCGCCAGGCGGGCAGCAGCTGGTCGATGTTGATCGTGGTGCCCGAAAGCGCGGTGCGGATCACGGGCGAGGTCACGACCTACACCGACCATGGCGAGAGCGGCGGCGAAGTCTTGCGCCAGTTCTGCCCGACCTGCGGCTCGCCCGTGTTCAGCCGCATCCCCACGCAGCCCGGGATGATCTTCGTCAAGGCCGGCTCGCTCGACGACACCACCGGCTTCAAGCCGCAAATCCAGTTCTGGACCGCGAGCAAGCAGCACTGGGTCGAGATTGCGGGCGTGCCGGGGGTGGTGGGGAATCCGGGTTAGGAGGCGCTGGCATCGGCGCTGGCGCGTCCGGTCAACCAATGGGCATACGGTGAAGACGATTTCCCCGCGCTCGCCGCGGCTTATACTTTTGGCATGGCCCGCAGCCACCCGTTTACCGACGGCACCAAGCGCACTGCATGGGTGCTCGCGCGCCTGTTTCTTAGCAAAAATGGTGTCGTTCGCGCATTTGACGAACGCGACGCAATTGCCACGGTGGTCGCGCTTGCCGCGGGCGAACTGCCCGAGGACGAACTGGCCAACTGGTTCCGCTCTCACATCGCCGCCGGTCAAGCGCGCGCAGCCCTGCACTTTGCTGCAGCGAAAATATGAGGTAAGCGTGAACGGGGTCACTTTCCGCCAGGGGGGAAACGTTGATGCACAACCAGCCAGAGCTTGTTCGCGCCGCAACGCGGCCGGTTCGGTCGCGCGTTTTCGATAGTGCCGGATGGGATGAATTTCCGCTCCGCGGCGATGACATCGTCATTTCCACCTATCCCAAATGCGGAACCACGTGGATGCAGCGGATTGTCGGGATGCTGGTGTTCGGCAGTGCGGAGCCGTTCCCGGTTCAGGATATCTCGCCGTGGCCCGATTTCCGGATGATGCCTCCTGAAGTCACTGCCGCGATCGGGGCCGGGCAGAGCCATCGGCGGTTCCTCAAGTCGCACTTGCCGTTCGATGCGCTGCCGCATTATCGGGGCATCAAATATATCCATGTCGCGCGCGACGGGCGCGATGCGGCGATGTCGTTTTACAATCATAAGGCGAATTACACGCCCGACTCGGTTGAAAGATTTCTCGCAATCAGCCGCGACGATCCCAAGTTCGGCGGACCCTTTGCGGTAGTCCCGTCCGACCCCGCGGATCACTTTCATGACTGGCTGGTGGGCGACGAAGATGCCCTGGGCGATCCCGGGGCGTCGTACTTCGCGGTTGAAAACAGCTTCTGGGCCGCGCGGCATGAACCCGCTGTGCTGCTGGTGCATTACAACGATCTCAAGGCCGACCTTGCAGGCGAGATGCGCCGCATCGCCGCCTTCCTCGATATCGTCATCGCTGAACCGCTATGGCCCGAACTCGTCGAAGCGGCCGGCTTCGCTGCAATGAAACAAGCCGCTGAAGTGCTGATGCCGGGGGCGGGCGACATCTGGAAGGGCGGCGGCAAGACCTTCCTCAACAAGGGCACCAACGGCCGCTGGCATGACGTCTACCGCGCCGAAGACCTTGAACTGTACGACCAGCGAGTGGCCACCGAATTCAGCCCAGACCTGGCGGCATGGTGCGAACACGGCCGCCTGGTGGCAGGCAACCCTGGCGCGGCACCAGATTAGTTCAGAGCAATTAAGCGAGCGACCGGGGTCAAGTCCACGCTACTGATTAAGCACCATCGTCTCATAGCTGTAAAATATCGCCATGAATTCGTTGAACTCGCGCTCGGGGACGTTGAGTTTGTATAATCACGCCTTGATTTCGGTCGCGACGACATCGCGCCGGGTTACGACCACATCACCAGCGGGATCGGCGCGGCGATGATCGGCTGGTTCGGCACCGCGATGCTGTGCTACGTCACCCCCAGGGAACACCTCGGCCTGCCCGACCGCGACGACGTCAAGGTCGGCGTGGTGACGTACAAACTCGCCGCCCACACCGCCGATCTCGCCAAGGGCCACCCCGCGGCCAAGCTGCGCGACGACGCGCTGAGCCGCAGCCGTTTCGAATTCCGCTGGCGTGACCAGTTCAACCTCTCGCTCGACCCGGATACGGCGGAGCAATCCCAAGACCAGACCGGGATGTTTCTGATCGACGCGCTGCTCGTCGCCGGGGCGGCGTGGATGGTCCGGCAGGTCCAGACCGGCACCTGGAACACCCCCGACCCCGCCGCGACCATCACCGAAATCACCCGCACCGCCGGGGGAGCGATCGGGATCGTCACGGCGCTGCTGCTGGTGGCGTTTGTAGTGCATCGGGGGCGGGGGGATTAGTGCGGCCTTATTTCAATTATCTAGACGATTTGGCCTACAAACCACCTTCGGATTGGATCATGTGCACGAAATCTACAGGGTCATAAAAATAGTTTCTATAGGCCGATCTAAGTTGCTTTGGATTATCAGATCGAACATAAACTGCGTTAACACTTCGGTCGCTCGCTTCCAACTCAGTTGCTTTTGCTATTGCCGGTGCTGCCGCTTTAAAGGGCAATACTTCGAGGGCAAGCGATCCATCATCCTTACGATAAATATTTAGCACATTATGATTCTGAAGGCTTTCTTCATCCTCAAACTGTTTTAGAAGTTCAAGGCGTCGTAAAATTCCCAATTTGTTCTCAAGGCTTTGTAATTCCGTTTGTAAGTCTTCGGTAGACACATCAGCAAACGAATTGGCAAGATTCTCGTGTCGGCGGGCAATTATTTCGCTCGCGATTGCGAAAAACCGTCCTCGCTCCGAAGTATCAAGCTCAAATTTCGTCCGCTCGCCGTCTAGAAGGTCCGATATTTCAACCGCAGTAGCCCAAGCGTGCTGGGCGCGCGTCCGGTATTGCAACTCGACTAAAAGCCCGTCCCACGGTTTTTTTTCCTCCCGCCGTGTGCTTCCTCTAGGACAATGGCGGTAGACATCATGAATACCGCGGTAACCAGAACTCTTTGGATGGTCAATGTAGTTATATTTTTCTAAATCATGACGAAGCGTATGCTCGACATTTCTCATAACTTGGCTTGAGTGAATGTACTCTCTAAAGGTCTCTAATTGCTGAATGTCGTTAAAAATCATTCGGCATCCCGCAAAATCATGCATCGCAGAGACATCGGCAATTAGCGGTTCGTTATTCGCATTTCTTCTGGTTAGCTTGTCGAACACGGTGTTCCGTCTTTTTAGGCGCTGTGCAAACTCGATATAGAACTCTTGCTTACCAATATGTCCCTTGAGCCAAGCTTGAAAGGTGTTGATGACGTAGCCGTGAGCAGCTCGCCAACGATCAACCAACAAAAAGCTGTCGTCGGCTGCATTCCCCGCTGCGATGAATTGGCCGGCGCGCTTGACCGCAGACTTGCTAGAGGGAGGTTCGGGATACGCCACGTTGTGGCTGTTATCCGACGTGGATGTCGCTTGCAACTGGTGTGCAAAAGCGAGATTTTGGGATGGCACGCTTGGTTGCGCGAGCCTTGCGCGACCTTGACATACGCCGCCTCGTGTCGCATATAACCGACAATGTTCCGCGTCGAGCGCACCGTCGAGTTTGAAAGCTGGCTCGACGGTCTTCGCGACCGCTCGGTGCAGAAGCGTATCGCGATGCGGATCAGGCGGATCGAGAACGGGTTGCTGGGCGATTGGAAGCCGGGTGGCAATGGCGTGAGCGAGTTTCGAATCGATCATGGGCCGGGTTGTCGGCTCTACTTTACAAGGCGCGGGCAGGTGATCGTTATCCTGCTGTGCGGCAGCGACTAGTCCGGTCAGGCGAGGGCAATCGATCTGGCGAAGGAGTTGGCGAAAACGATTTGATGCGAGGGCAAGCCTGGCCCTCGGGAAGACCAAGGCTAGCGAAAGGCAAAGGCAATGACCAAGCTTGTCACCACGCCGTTCGATGCGGCCAAGTACATCCGCGAGCCCGAGGACGTCATCGAGTTCCTCAACGATGCACTCGATAGCGGCCACGCACCCTATATCGCTGCGGTGCTGGGTGATGTCGCGCGCAGCCAGGGCATGACCAAGCTCGCCGCCAAGACCGGGGTCAACCGCCAGGCGCTCTACACCGCGCTCAGCGAGAACGGGAACCCGACGCTCGAGACGCTGCTCAAGGTGCTGGCCGCGATGGGTGTCCGTTTGCGCTGCGAGCCTGCCGAAGCGGCAGCGGCCTGATCGGAGCGCC
>JANMQW010000081.1:0-1953 GCA_031370725.1 Novosphingobium sp. | reverse complement strand
CTGGTGGCGATGTTCCACGCGCCCGATGTGGCGGCGGTGGCGCAGGCGGTGCGTTCGATGGGCGACGCGGCGGGGTTGCGGATCGACGGCGCGCTGGCCGAACGGATCGCCAAAGCCTGCGCGCTCGACACCCGGATGGCGCGCAGCGAGATCGAAAAACTCGCGCTGTATCTCGATGCCAGCCAGCAGGCCCCCAAAACCGCCGACGCCCAAGCGCTCGACGCGATCGGCGCCAAGAACGAAGACGACGGGTTCCAGCCGATCGTCAACTGCGTGCTGGGCGGGGACGTTGGGCGGCTTTCGGGTGAGCTCGCGCGGCTGCGCGAACTGGCGCTCAGCCCGGTCGGTCTGCTGCTCGCGTTCGAACGCCGCGCCGCGCAGCTTGCGCAACTGGCCGCGCGGATGGGTCCGCGCGGCGACGTCCAGCGGTTCATCGAAGGCGAGCGCCAGGCGCGGCGGGTGTTTTTCCGCGATGCCCCCGATTTGGGCAACCAGTTACGCCGTTGGCGGGGCAAGCGGCTGGGGCGATTGGTCGAACGGCTGGTGGCGCTCCATCGCGAACTGCTTGCCAACAGCCAGAGTGCCGAGCTGCTGCTCGCCCAGGGGCTGACCGAAATCACCCGCGCCGCCGCTGCAGCGGAGCGGCGGCGTTAGCGCTCGGTCTTGGACCTGGCCTCCACCAAATTGCTGCAACTGCACAACTAACTCTTCGGTTTCCCCTGAAAGGTTCTATACGACGCCCCGGTTATACCGTGGCGCGGCAATCTGGCATCGTATGCGAGTGGCGAAGGGTCGTAGATGGCAGACTTTGACATGCCGGACCTCGCGCCGGCCCAAGCCAGACCTAAACCCAGACCCCGACGGCGTGCGGCGTCGGTCGGGCTGCAGCTGCCGTTGGCACCCTCGCTCGAACGCCGCCGCCTGCAGATCTACCTGCTGCTCCTGCTCACCGATGGGCTCTCCATATTTGCCGGTTTCGCGTTTGCTGCCTTCCTCTATTTTGGCCAGTGGACCCAACAGGTAGCGCTGCTGGAAGCGCAGCTCGTACTGCCGCTGTTCTGGACCATAGCGGTTGCCAACGGCGCTTATTCGGCGGGCGCCGCGCTCGATGCAGGGGTCGGCTCGCGCCGTGTGGCGCTGGCGATGACCGGGGCTGCTGCGATCGTCGTCACGCTGGCCTATTTCCTGAGCGCCACCGAACAGACCTCGCGGATGATCTCGGCGCTCGGCACCGGGGGTTCGATTCTCGCGATGGTGGTGATGCGCGATCAGCTGGTTCGGGTGGTGCGCCGTCGGATCGGCGCGACCGGCATGAACCTGCTGGTGATCTGCGACGGTGGCGCCGCGATCGACCTGCCGCATAGCCATGTCCTCGATGCCCGCCACCACGGCATCGCTCCCTCGTTCGACGATCCGCACGCGCTCAACCGCCTGGCGCTGGTCCTCCAGAATATGGACCGGGTGGTTGTGTCGTGTTCGGCGGAGCGGCGCCGGGCCTGGGCGCTGGTCCTCAAGGGCGTGAACGTTCAGGCCGAAATCGTCGATGACGAGGTGGTCTTGCTGGGCGCGATCGGGGCTCACCGGACGCCCGAATACGGTTCACTGGTGATTTCGATGGGCCCGCTGGGGTTGCGCAACCGCATTCTCAAGCGTGGCTTTGACATGGCCATTGCCAGCCTTGTGCTGGCGCTCCTGTCGCCGTTGCTGGTGATCGTCGCGCTGGCGATCAAGCTGGATGACCGTGGGCCGGTGCTGTTCATCCAGCGCCGGATGGGGCGCGGCAACCGCTTCTTCGCGATCATCAAGTTTCGCTCGATGTGCCGCGAGCAGCAAGACGGCGCGGGTGACCGTTCGACCGTGCGTGAAGACCAGCGGATTACCCGCGTCGGGCGCCTGATCCGCGCCACCAGCATCGACGAGCTGCCTCAATTGATCAATGTGATTCGGGGCGAA
>JANMQW010000067.1:0-3413 GCA_031370725.1 Novosphingobium sp. | reverse complement strand
GCGTGGGCCTCGGCCAGTACCTATCGCAAGTCCGATCACCGGGGCGGTGCCAATGGCGCGCGCATCCGCCTGGCGCCGCAGAAGGACTGGGACGTCAACGAGCCGGCCGAACTGGCCAAGGTTCTGGCCACGCTCGATGGCTTGCGCGGTTCGATGTCGATGGCCGATGCCATCGTCCTAGGCGGCGTGGTCGGGCTGGAACAGGCGATGAAGCCCACTGGCTTCAGCGTCGCGGTGCCGTTCAGCGGGGGTCGCGGCGATGCGACCGATGCACAGACCGATGCCGCCAGCTTCGATGCGCTCGAACCGCAGGCCGACGCCTTCCGCAATTATCTGCCCAAGAAGCTGTCGGTGAAAACCGAAGAGATGATGCTCGACCGGGCCTCGCTGCTGGGGCTGTCGGTGCCCGAACTGGCGGTGCTGATCGCGGGCCTGCGCGTGCTGGGCGTCAACCATGGCGAGCGCGGCCACGGCAGCTTTACCAAGCGTCCGGGGCAGCTGACCAACGACTTCTTCATCCACCTGCTCGACATGACCAATGTTTGGCAGGCGGTCGATGGCGGCGACGAGGAAGAGTACGTGGCTAGCGACCGCACCAGCAAGGGAGAAACGTGGCGGGCCACCCGCGCCGACCTGATCTTCGGCTCGAACTCAGAGCTGCGCGCGGTCGCCGAAGTCTATGCCGAGAACGGCCACGAGCAGAAGTTCGCGACCGACTTCGTCAAGGCCTGGACCAAAGTGATGAACGCCGATCGCTTCGATCTCGGCAAGGGCGTCGAGCCCGTCTGATACGCCGGACCGCTGTCCGTATTCGACGGGCGGCGGTCCGCGCCATCGCGTTTGCTTTGCAAAGGCTGTGTTAAGCCGGTAATACAGCGTCTGCGATGTTGTTCTCCCGGCGCGATCCTCCCCCGACTGAGATTGGGCAATTCGATCCGCTGGCCTCCGGCGTGTTGCCCCCGCGCAGCTATCCGGGGTTCGATCCGCTCCCGCTCCAAACGCCGTCGTTCGAGCTACCACGGTTCGAACCCGGCCCGCCGCCCAAAGCCAAACGCACCTGGCGGTGGTGGACTCCGCGTATCCTCGGCGGGCTGTTCGCGCTGTTCTTGGTGATCGTCGCGTGGCTGGCGATCACTGCGCCGCTCTCCAAATCGCTCCAGCCGATCGCCCCGCCGCAGATCACCCTGCTTGCCGCCGATGGTACCCCGATCGCGCGGAGCGGCGCTGTGGTCGAGGCACCGGTGACGATGAAGACGCTGCCCCCGCACGTCGCGCAGGCGTTCCTCGCGATCGAGGACCGCAACTTCTACAACCACTGGGGGGTCGATCCGCGAGGGATCGCGCGCGCCGCGTGGGGCAACCTGACCAGCAGCCGCACCCAGGGTGGCAGCACGATCACCCAACAGCTCGCCAAATTCACTTTCTTGACCCCCGAACGCAGCCTCACCCGCAAACTGCGCGAGGCGCTGATCGCGTTCTGGCTGGAAGCGTGGCTGAGCAAGGACGAGATCCTCGAACGCTATCTGTCCAACGCCTATTTCGGCGACAACCGCTATGGCCTGCGCGCCGCCTCGATGCACTATTTCTACCGTCGCCCGGAAAAGCTGACAGTCTCTCAGGCAGCGATGCTGGCCGGGCTGATGCAGGCGCCCAGCCGCTATGCCCCGACCCGGAACTTCGCGTTGGCCGAGCGGCGGATGCACACCGTGGTCGCGGCGATGGTGGCTGCGGGGTCGCTGACCCCCGCCGCTGCCAAGGCCATTGCCGTGCCCCGGATCGACGTCCGCGACCGCGACGCGCTGCCGACCGGAACTTACTTCGCCGATTGGGCGCTGCCCGAGGCGCGCGGCCAAGGCGAGCCTGGGTATCTGCGCCAGACCCTCACAACTACGCTCGACGCCAAACTCCAGAACGCCGCGCGCGGCGCGATCAACCGGGCGGCTTTGGGCGGCGCGCAAGTCGCGTTGGTGGCGATGCGTCCCAACGGCGAGGTGGTGGCGATGATCGGCGGGCGCGACTACGCCAAGTCGCCGTTCAACCGCGCCACCCAGGCGCGCCGCCAGCCGGGATCGACCTTCAAGCTGTTCGTCTATTTAGCGGCATTGCGCGCCGGGCTCAGCCCTGACAGCCAGATCGCGAATACCGCGATCGAGGCGGGATCATATCGCCCGCACAACGCAGGCGAAGATTATTCGCCGATGATCAGCCTGGCCGATGGCTTTGCCCGATCGAGCAACGTCGCCGCGGTGCGGCTATTCGGCCAGGTCGGCGATACTGCGGTGATCCAGGCGGCGCGCGATCTGGGGGTATCGTCTCCGCTGGCCGCGGGCGATCCCAGTCTGGCGCTGGGTACATCGGGCCTCACCCTTCTCGAACTGACCGCCGCCTATGCCGGGATCGCGGGCCAGCACAACCCGGTCGCGCCGACCGCGTTCACCGCGCCCGACGAAGACTGGATGGGCTGGCTGCTCGGCCGCCGCCGCAGCTTTTCAGGCGGCGAGCGCGAGGCGATGCGCGATCTTCTGAAGGGCGCAGTCGATCGTGGCACCGGGCGCGCGGCGCGGCTCGGCGTGCCCGCCTATGGCAAGACCGGCACCACCCAGGACCACCGCGACGCGCTGTTCGTGGGTTTCGCGGGCGATCTGGTAGTGGGCGTGTGGGTCGGCAACGACGACAACACCCCCAACAAGCGCGTCACCGGCGCCGGACTTCCCGCGCAGATCTGGGCCGATTTCATGCGCACTGCATTGGGCCGCCGCGCCGCACCCGCTGCCGCACCAACCCAGCGCCCCGATCCCGAAGGCCCGATCGAGCCAATGGACGTGCCCGAGGGCATCGACATCGACGCCAACAACCGCCTGCGGGTCGAGAACGGCGAGGCGGTGATCAACACCGATATAGGTGGCATTCCGATGGATGTGCGGATCGGCGAGGACGGGGTGCGGGTTGACGGTCAGCGGTTGCAGGATCGTCTGGTCAGCCCCGAGGACATGGAGCGGCTTAGGGAAGCACAGCGCCGCGCGATGGACGAAGCGCGGCGGCGGGCGGCGGAGGCGCAGGAACGGTTCGACGCGGAGATGCGGCGCTAGCAGGAGCCACCGCGCACCTTGCAAAGTAGGATTTCGCCTGCTCGGCTGAGGCGATGCGCCGCTCCAACTTCATCGACTCCCGTCCCCGGCGATGCGACGGCGCCTCCCCCGAAAGACCGGTTTTTTGCTCAAGATACTGGTCCAAGTGGTCCACCGCCGCCGCGTGCCTGCGATGTGCCCGGCGGACTCGCCCGGGGTCAGGCCACCGCATCCACCGCATCCAGCCCATACGCCGTGTGCAGCACCCGCACCGCCAGTTCGGTCTCGTCCTCGTCGATCAGGACGCTGACCTTGATTTCGCTGGTGCTGATCGCCTGGATGTTG
>JANMQW010000141.1:0-4387 GCA_031370725.1 Novosphingobium sp. | reverse complement strand
TGACCGGCGATCTCAACGGTTGCGTGATAACCCGCGCTAACGGTTCGTGCCTTAATTCGGCGCTCAGTTCGGTCGCCGCCGCAACTTTCCGCGCCCGCGGGATCTCGGCCAGTTACAATCTCACGCTCGGGCGGATCAACGCCGGGATTGGCGTCGGCTATGACCGGCGCAAGTTCATTGCCGCGCCGGGCACCGTCCTGGCGCTGGCCAACGGGGTGATCGACGAGAACTACTTCGTTGCGGGCTACCTCGGCGCGCGGCTAGATGAACGTTCATCGCTTAGCGCCAATATCTACGCCAACCGGTTCCAGAGCGGCCTGTCCACCGCCGGCGATGCCACCGCGCTGGGCGTAAACGCTTCATATTTCCGAAACCTCACCGATCGCTTGAGTGCGACCGCAGCGGTCGGGATCGACGGGATCGAGCGCGAAAATCCATTCATCGACCAGTGGGGCGCGTCCGCGCTGGTCGGCCTGCGCTACTCGCTGTGAGCTTGGGGACTTAAGATGCACGAGGATTTCTACGGGTTTTCCGGGCGACCGTTCCAGCTCACCCCCGACCCTGCGTTTTATTTCGAAAGCGCGACGCACCGCAAGGCGCTGTCGTACCTGGGCTATGGTCTGGCACAAGGTGAGGGCTTCATCGTCATCACCGGCGAGGTCGGCGCAGGCAAATCGACGCTGGTCGCGCACCTGATGGCGACGATCGACCGGGCGCGGTTGACCGTCGGGCAGATCGTGACTTCGGCGCTCGATGGCTCGGAGATGGTCCACGTCGCGGCGCAGTGCTTCGGGCTCGACGTGGCGGGCAAGGACAAGGCTTCGGCGCTCAGGGCGATCGAGTTGTTCCTCCATGCCGAAGCGCGCGCCGGGCGGCGCTGTCTGCTGGTGGTGGACGAAGCTCAGAACCTGTCGATCGGCGCGCTCGAAGAGCTGCGAATGCTGTCGAACTTCCAGCTCGGCAGTCACCCCCTTTTGCAAACGCTGCTGCTCGGCCAGCCCGAATTCCGCAGCGTTCTCGCGCATAGCGATGCGCTCGAGCAATTGCGCCAGCGAGTGATTGCCAGCCACCATCTCGATGCGATGGAGCCGGGCGAGGTTGGCGCTTATGTCGAGCATCGCCTGAAGCACGTCGGCTGGCAGGGCAATCCGGCGATCGATGCACGGGTCTATGCTGAACTGGCGCGGGCGACTGGCGGCGTGCCGCGTAGAATTAATCAGATCATGGCGCGGGTGCTGCTGCTCGGCGCGGTTGAGCAGCGCGAACGGATCGATCTGGCCGCGCTTGAGGCAGTTCTTGCGGATCTGGCGCGCGACAGTGCAGTCCCGGTTTCGGCGTCAACCGCAGTGGTTGCTCCCGCCGCATTGGAAACCGCTGAACCGGCGGTCGTCGCGTTCCCGCCCAGGCAGCACCGCCATCCCGAACCGGAACTGCCGCTGGCGGCGCAACCGGCACCTGCCGCAGGACCGGCGATGGCCGATATCGAAGCCGCGCTTGCCACCCGCGATGCGCTGATCGCCGAGCTGCAGGAAGCCGTGATCGAGCTGTCCGATGCGGGCGAGGCTGCTCCGGTCGCGGTCGAGGACGGCAATCAGGAACAGTTCCTCTCGCTGCTCGCCGGGCTTGAAGCGCGGATCAACGGGATCGAGGATCGGCTGTCCGAGCAGGAGCACACCCTGCGTCACACCCTCACCATGCTGATCGAATGGATCGAAGACGACGACCAGCATCGCCAAGCGGCCTGAGCGCCGCGGCGGGGTGACGGCATGAACGCGCTCAGCGCAATTTTACCCGCTCCGGGCTGCGAACCCGTGATCAACGGGCTGTCGATCGATGTTGAGGACTGGTTCCAGGTCGGCGCGTTCGAGAACACGATCTCGCGCGATTCGTGGGACTGCCTTGAATCGCGGGTCGAGGCCAATTGCGACCGAGCGCTGGCGTTGTTCGATGCGGCCGGCGTCAAGGCGACATTCTTCACCTTGGGCTGGATTGCCAAGCGTCATCCAGAAGTCATGAAGCGGATCGTCGAGCAAGGCCATGAATTGGCCAGCCATGGCTGGGACCACACGCGGGTTTTCACGCTCGATCCGCGCCGCTTTGCGGAAGACTTGCGCCGCTCACGCGGAACATTGGAGGATATCTCCGGCAAAGTAGTGACTGGCTATCGCGCACCCAGCTTTTCGATCGACGCGCGCAACCCGTGGGCGCACGAAGTGCTGGCGAGCGAGGGTTATGCCTACAGCTCGTCGGTCGCGCCGATCGTCCACGATCATTATGGCTGGCGCGAGGCGCCTCGGTTTGCGTTCCGGCCGGTCTCCGGATCGCCGCTGGTCGAAATCCCCGTCACCACTGCCGAGTTCGCAGGTCGGCGGATCGCTGCGGGGGGAGGGGGGTTCTTCCGCGTGCTGCCCTATGCGCTGACCCGCTGGGCAATCCGTCAGGTCAACCACGAGGGCCACCCGGCAGCGTTCTATTTCCATCCGTGGGAGATCGATCCCGATCAGCCGCGCGTGGCCGACGCGCCGTTGCGCTCGCGGTTGCGCCACTACACCAATCTTGTGGGGATGGAGGCCAAGCTGCGGCGATTGGCGGGCGAGTTTGCGTGGGGGCGGATGGATGCGCTGGCCGCGCGCGAAGCCGTGCTGGTCGCATGAACGCCGCCGCGCTCCAGCGCGCGCCGACGGTGCGGCTTGCCGACCTGCGCGATCCGATGGAGCGCGACCAGATCGACGATTTTCTCGATTCACAGCCTGATGCGACGCCGTTCCATTCGCGCGCCTGGCTGGGTGCGGTCGAGCGCGCCACCGGCCATACCGCCCAAGTCCTGCTGTGCGTGGAGCGGGGCCGGATCGTCGGGCTGCTCCCGCTCCACCGGGCCAGTTCGCTGTTCGGCGCGGCGCTGGTCTCGACCGGGTTTGCGGTGGGCGGCGGCATCCTGGCCGAGACCCCGCGTGCATCAGCGATGCTCTCAAGCGCGGCCGAAGAACTGGCAGCGCGGCTGGCCTGCCCGGCAATCGAACTGCGCGGCGGGACGCTGCCCGAGGCGCGAACCGGCTGGCGTGTTCGCCATGATTCACACGCGGGCTTCGTTGCTCCGTTGGCGGCGGATGACGCGGCACAGCTGCTCGCAATCCCGCGCAAGCAGCGTGCCGAAGTTCGCAAGGGCCTCGCCAATGCGATGGAAGTCCGCGTCGGTAGCGGCGCGACCGACCGGGCGATGCACCATGCCGTCTATGCGACAAGCGTTCGCAACCTGGGCACCCCGGTGTTCCCGCGCGCGCTGTTCGCCGCAGTGCTCGAAGCGTTCGGCGAGGATGCCGATATCCTGACCGTGCTCAACAATGGCGCGCCGGTGGCGAGCGTGCTCAGCCTGTATCACCGCGGCGCGGTCATGCCGTACTGGGGCGGAGGCACCGCCGCTGCCCGCCCGCTGCGCGCCAACGACGCGATGTACTATGCACTCATGTGCCACGCCCGCGAGCGGGGCTGCGAGCGGTTCGATTTCGGTCGTTCGAAAACCGGCTCGGGCGCGTATCACTTCAAGCGTAACTGGGGCTTCGAACCGCAGCCGCTGGCGTACGCATCGTGGACCGCAGACGGTGCCGCTCCTCGCGATGCCGATCCCACCAGCCCGCGTTATCAGGCGATGATCGCGGCGTGGAAGCAACTGCCGCTGCCGCTCGCCAATCGCCTCGGGCCGATAATCTCGCGGGGGCTGGCCTGAAATGACGCAGGCTCGCGGCGAAATCCTGTTCTTGGCGCACCGCATCCCGTTTCCGCCCGACCGCGGCGACAAGATCCGTTCGCACCATATCCTCAAGGCGCTGGCGCGGCTTGCCCCGGTCCACGTCGGCACATTCGCCGACGACGAGCAGGATTGCGATCCCGAAGCCGAGCTCGCGATGACCGCGACGACTTATCACATCGCGCACCGCACCAAGCCGCTGATCATGGCCGGGCTTCAGGCGCTGGCGACCCGTCGTCCGGTCAGCATTCCGGCGTTCGCCAATAGCGGGTTGCACACCTATGTCCGCCAAACCCTGGCGACGCGGCCGATTGCGACGATCTACGCGTTCTCATCGCAGATGGCGCAATACATTCCCGCCGACTTTCCCGGGCGGGTGGTGATGGATTTCGTCGATGTCGATTCGGCCAAGTTCGAGGCTTATGCCGATCAGGCGAGGCAGCCGCTGAGGACGCTGTACGCGCGCGAAGGCCGCATGCTGGCCGCTTATGAGGCAGAGGTGGCGCAGCGGGCCGATCTGAGTTTGCTGGTAACCGAAGAAGAAGCGGCGCTGTTTCGTGCGCGGCTAGACCCCGCCAGCCGCTCGGCCTGCGATATCCGCGCGCTCGGCAACGGGATCGACTGCAACAGGTTTTCGCCGAC
>JANMQW010000059.1:0-11465 GCA_031370725.1 Novosphingobium sp. | reverse complement strand
GTGGGCGTGATCGTCCAGTTCGGTGGGCAGACGCCCTTGAAGCTGGCGCAGGCGCTGGAGGATGCGGGCATCCCGATCCTGGGCACCTCGCCCGACATGATCGATCTGGCCGAAGACCGCGAACGCTTCGCCAAGCTGGTCACCAAGCTCAAGCTCAAACAGCCCGAGAACGGCATAGCCCGCAGCCGCGACGAAGCCATCGCGGTGGCGGCGCGGATCGGATATCCAGTGCTGATACGGCCGAGCTATGTGCTGGGGGGCCGGGCGATGGAGATCGTCGATAGCCAAGCCCAACTCGACGACTACATCGCCACCGCGGTCAACGTGTCGGGCGATTCGCCGGTGCTGATCGACAAGTACCTGCGCGATGCGATCGAGTGCGATGTCGATGCGCTGGCAGATGGCGACGAGGTTGTCGTCGCGGGCGTGATGCAGCACATCGAAGAGGCCGGGATCCATTCGGGCGACAGCGCCTGCACGCTGCCGCCTTACAGCCTGGCGCCCGAGATCGTCGCCGAGATGGAGCGCCAGGCGATCCTGTTGGCCAAGGCGCTCGACGTGCGCGGGCTGATGAACATCCAGTTCGCGGTGAAGAACGACGAGGTCTATCTGATCGAGGTCAACCCGCGCGCCAGCCGCACCGTACCGTTTGTCGCCAAGGCCATCGGCCAGCCGATCGCCAAATTCGCCGCACGGATCATGGCCGGCGAAAAGCTGCGCGACCTGCCGCCGATCATCCGCGATATTCCCTACATGGCGGTCAAAGAGGCGGTGTTCCCGTTCGCCCGCTTCCCCGGGGTCGACCCCGTGTTGAGCCCAGAGATGAAATCGACGGGAGAGGTGATGGGGATCGACCGGACGTTTGCGATGGCGTTCGCCAAAGCGCAACTGGGCGCGGGCAACCGCCTGCCGACAAGCGGCACAGTGTTCATATCGGTCAAGGATGGCGACAAGCCGGTCGTGCTGCCCGCGATGCGCAAGCTCGAGGCGCTGGGGTTCAGCATCGTCGCCACCGGCGGCACCGCGCGCTATCTGGCGGAGAACGGCGTGACGGTTGAACGGATCAACAAGGTTGCCGAAGGCCGCCCGCACATCGTCGACCGGATCAAGGACGGGGCGATCGCGCTGGTCTTCAACACCACCGAAGGATGGCAGAGCCTCAAAGACTCACAATCGATCCGCGGATCGGCGCTGACCGGGCGGTTGCCCTACTTCACCACCGCCGCGGCAAGCGTCGCCGCAGTCGAGGCGATCGAGGCTTTGCGGACAGCCCAGCTTGAAGTGCGCTCGCTTCAAGACTACTATGGCTGAAATAGGCGCGTTTTCCTTCTCTCACCAGTGACAGGACGGACGCCGGTCCGATTGCCTCGCGAGGGGCCGGGCGGCTGAGGTCGAACTATCCCTGAATCGGGTGAAAGCGGCAGCGCACCGGCACGCAAATGAAAGGCGTTACGAATGGCGAGTGTAGACCGTCTGCCGATGCTGGCGGAAGGACACCAACGGTTGGCCGCGGAGCTTAAGCTGCTGCGCGAGGAACGCCCCCGGATCGTCGAGGCGATCGAGGAAGCGCGCGCCCATGGTGACCTTTCCGAAAACGCCGAGTACCATGCGGCCAAGGAACGCCAGGGCCAGGTCGAAGCCACGATCGGTGATCTGGAAGACCGCATCAGCCGCGCCCAAATCATCGATCCGACCACGCTTTCGGGCGACCGGATCGTGTTTGGCGCGACCGTGACTTTGCTCGACGATGCCGACAAGCCAATCCGCTATCAGATCGTCGGCCAGACCGAAGCCGACGCCAAGGTCGGCCGGATCAGCTACAATTCGCCGCTCGGCCGCGCCCTGATCGGGCGCAAGGTGGACGACGAAGTCGAGGTGACCGTTCCATCGGGCGACCGCTTTTACGTAGTCAAGAAGATCGAGTTCATTTGAATATCAATCCTCCCCGAGCTTGCTTGGGGAGGGGGACGGCCGCGCCGCTTGGCGGGGTGGTGGAGGGGAATTGCGGCTCGGCAAGAACCCAAGAACTCCTCCGTCAGTCGGCAAGAAAGTAGCCGCCTGCCACCTCCCCTTATGCGGAAGGGCGAAAATAGGGAGCAGCCAAAGGCGCTACCCCATCTCTGGCTCGAGCAGCCGGTGGAGGTGGACCACCACATACTTCATCTCTGCATCATCGACCGTGCGCTGGGCAAACCCGCGCCACACTTCCTCGGCAGTAGCGTAATCGGGGTAAATTCCGACCAGGTCCATCTTCTCGATATCGACGAATTCGAGGCCGCGCGGATCTTTCACGCGGCCTCCCATGACGAGGTGCATCTTGTTCATGGTGCGGCGCTATGCGGATTAAGCCGCGCGGTGCAAGCTCCGATCAGTGGCGCGCACGCTCGGACAGGTCGCTGATCGCCTTGAGCGCACCGTCACCGGCTTCGCGGGCATTCTTGGTCGCAACTCCGGCCAGTTCGATTGCCCGCTTGCCTGCCAACGTCCCCAGTTCGATCGCCTTGCGCCGGGCGTCGGAACCCTGGTCCGCCAACGTTTCGCCCAAGTCTCCAAGCTTGTCCTGCCCGGCGCGCGCCCCTTCGGCTGCTGCGCCCCAGGCCTTGCTCCCATAAGCCACACCAAGCTCTCCAGCGACCGTGGCCAAGCCCAGCATGCGCCCGCCCAGCTTGCTGCCCCACGACCGCGGCACCAGGCTGGCGGCAATCGCGCCCAGAATTACGCTGCCCGCGAGTAGAGCCAGGGGATGGTCGGCAATCGCCTTGTCGAGGAAGGTGGTTTCGCCGGAGGCCCGTTTGCGCGGGGCCGGTTTGGCCTTGCGGGGGGCAGCGTCGCCGCGCGATCGCGCCTGCGAGGCGGAAATTTTGCTGCGGATGCGTTCGGCTTTTTCATCGCTCACGGGGTATCTCCTTAGGCCCAATGGACGCTTCAATCGCGGGGAGGTTCCGCATCGTCGTCGTCATCGTGCCCGAACAGCGCCGATAGAGCGTCGCCGATCGGTCCGCGCAGCAGCCAAGCGACCAACGCCAGGGCCGTGCCCGCGACCACGCCCTTATGCTCTGAAGCGACATCCTTGGCCTGATCCCAGGCCTCCTGCGCCTCTTCGGCGGCACGATCCTTGATCCGCTCTCCAATGCCGCGCGCGGCCAGGTCGTCTTGCAGCGCGTCGAGGTCGTTGCGCACGACCGTCCAAGCCTCGTCCCGCAAGGCGCGGTACTGGACGAGGCGCGCCAGATCGGGATCGCTCATGGCTGCACCGCCGGGACGGTTGCAAACGCTACGGCCTTGAGGCGACGCATTCGCCTGCGCGCCACCAACCCGGTAATAAACGCGACCAGCAGCAAGGCACCGGTAACCGACAACGTTGCCAGGAATGCTCCGATCAGCGGAGTGAGAGCAAGGATAGCGCCAAATGCAAGCGCAAGCAGGGCAACGATCACGCACGCCAGCGCAATCGAGGACCACAAGGCGATGCTCGATAGCTGTCCCGCCACAAACGCCGCGCGCACGCCCTGCCACGCGAACTCGGCCTCTACCGCGTTGCGAGTGTCGTTGGCCAGATCCTTAATTTGATCGACAAGCGAACCCGCATCGTCATCCATCGCCGGAAGCGGGGAGCGATCGGGTTCGTCGTCGGCAAGTTCAGCCATGCCGCGTCCTTGGCCGCGCGCGCGCCAGCCTGTCAATCGGGGACCTGCTAGTTGGGAGCGGCACGCAATCCGGGCAGATCAATCGTCCGAGCTGCCGCCGCGGAACATCTTGGCAAGGAAGAACCCCGCGACAGCCGCGATCCCGATCGCCGCGCCGGGGCTGTCCTTGATGAACTTGCGCGCATCATCGCCCAGTTCGCCCAGATCCTTGGCGTCCAGCTTGGCCGCGGCTTCCTGCATCGTGCGCGCCGCAGTGCGGGCATAATCGCCATACTGCTTGCACAGCTTGTCGTCGATCGTGGTGGCGGTGCCCGAAACGGTTTTGCTCAGCTGCGAAAGGCCGTCGCTGGCGCGGGTCTTGCCGTCCTTGGCGAGTTGCGCGGCGCGCTGCTTGGCCTGCTCACCCATCGCCTTGGCATCGTCGACCCACTCGGAGGTCCCGGCGGTGGCGGTCTTGCGATACTCGCTGCCCTTGGCGAAAGCCTCGGACTTCAGTGCCGAGACACCGGCGCGGGCTTCGTCGATCGCGGCGTTGAAGCGCGAACGGGCTTCGGTGCGCGGGGCGGATTTTGCACTCGAACCGTTGGCGCGCGTGCTCGCAGCGGCCTTGCGCGGAGCGGCGGACTTTGAAGCAGGCTTCGCCGTGGTCTTGGCGGTCTTGGCTGCGGAGGGCTTGCGCGGACGCGGGGTCGCGGCAGACTTGGCGCTGCTGGCGGGGGTCTGTGGGGTATCGGCCATGGATGTGTTCCTTCTTGCCCAGCGATGCGGCCCTCCCGCGCAAGGCTGCGCGGAAACGCCTAAGGTAGCGAGAACCTCGGATGCGGCAAGGGCCGCGCCGGTTCCCGTCGTTGCCACCCTGAACGCGGCCATCCTTCCATGGTTCCAGTTGCCTGCCTTTGTTCCAGCCGATAAGCCGCGCCCCAAATTCAGGGGAACTGCCATGACCGCGATCATCGACGTCCACGCCCGCCAGATTCTCGACAGCCGCGGCAATCCCACGGTCGAGGTCGATATTCTGCTCGACGACGGCAGCATGGGCCGCGCTGCGGTGCCATCAGGCGCATCGACCGGGGCGCACGAAGCGGTCGAACTGCGCGATGGCGACAAGTCGCGGTTTATGGGCAAAGGCGTGACTAAGGCGATCGCCGCGGTCAACGGCGAGATCGCCCAGGCCATCCTGGGGTTCGATGCCGAAGACCAGCGCGATCTCGACACCACGATGATCGCGCTCGACGGCACCCCCAACAAGGCGCGGCTTGGCGCGAACGCGATTCTGGGCGTGAGCCTGGCTGCGGCCAAAGCGGCGGCCGCGGCGCGAGGGTTGCCATTGTACAGCTACGTCGGCGGGGTTGCGGCGCATGTCCTGCCGGTGCCGATGATGAATATCATCAACGGCGGCGAACACGCCGATAACCCGATCGATTTTCAGGAGTTCATGATCGTGCCCGTCGGCGCGCCCACACTGGCGGAAGCCGTCCGGTGGGGCTCCGAGGTGTTCCACACGCTCAAGAAAGCCTTGCACGACAAGGGCCTGGCGACCGCGGTGGGCGACGAGGGCGGGTTCGCCCCCAACCTGGCCAGCACCCGCGCCGCGCTCGATTTCATCATGGCCTCGATCGAACAGGCCGGGTTCAAGCCCGGCAGCGAGATCGCACTGGCGCTCGATTGCGCCGCGACCGAGTTCTTCAAGAACGGCAAGTACGAGATTTCGGGTGAAAACCTCAGCCTTTCGCCCGTCGCGATGGCCGAGTATCTCGCCGCGCTGTGCGCCGATTATCCGATCATCTCGATCGAGGACGGGATGAGCGAGGATGATTTCGAGGGCTGGAAGGCGGTCACCGACAAGCTGGGCAGCACCGTGCAGCTAGTCGGCGACGACCTGTTCGTCACCAACCCCGAACGCCTGCGGATGGGCATCGGCAAGGGCCTGGCCAACTCGCTGCTGGTCAAGGTCAACCAGATCGGCACGCTTTCGGAAACGCTAGAAGCCGTCAGCATCGCCCACCGCGCCGGCTACACCGCGGTAATGAGCCACCGCTCGGGCGAGACGGAGGATTCGACTATCGCGGATTTGGCAGTCGCTACGAACTGCGGCCAGATCAAGACGGGGTCCTTGGCAAGGTCGGACCGGCTGGCGAAGTACAACCAGCTGATCCGGATCGAGGAAGAACTGGGCGACGCGGCGGTTTATGCCGGGCGGGGGGCGTTTGGGCGGTTGGAGTGAGGTCCGCGCTTAGCTCGCGGTAAAACCGCCATCGACGATCATTTCGGTCCCGGTCATGAACGCGGCGCGGTCAGATGCCAGAAATGTGATGGCGTCGGCGACGTTTTGTGCAACGCCGAAGTGGCCCAAAGCATGCAGGTTCGACAAGCCTGCGCGCGTGTCGTTTTCGCCGGCGCCGGCGGCCGCTGCGAAGCGCGCTACCAGATCGCGGCCCATGTCGGTTTCGATGATCCCGGGGTGGACCGAGTTGCAGCGGATTTTCATCGGGGCAACCTCCAAAGCCACCCCCTTGGTGAAAAGCCGCACCGCTCCCTTTGAGGCATTGTAACAGCTTACCAGCGCACTGCCGACGAGGCCCGCGACCGACGAGAGGTTGACGATTGAGGCCCCACCCGCCCACTGCTGAGCGCGCTCGGCCAGCAGTGGTATGGCGTGTTTGCAGCCCAGAAATACGCCCTCGACATTTACGCTGTGCAGCCTGCGCCAATCCTCGAGCGTGGTTTCGGTGACCGGCTTGACCATGAACAACCCGGCGTTGTTGACCAGAATATCGAGCCCGCCGGTGCTGGCACGCGCGAATGCCATGGTATCAATCCAGCCCTGCTCGTCCGAGACATCCTGAACCCGGGCCAGCCCGCCCAGTTCTTCAGCCAAGGCAGAGGTGTCGGCAAGATCGGTGACGATTACCCGCGCGCCCTGCGCCGCGAGCGATCGCGCCGCTGCCTCGCCAATCCCGCGCGATGCGCCGGTCACGAGGGCAATGCGGCCTGCAAGTTCGTTCATCGCGATTCTCCGTTCGCTTGTAGGGCATGAGCGGCCCAGGCCGCTTCATGGTCAACCTTCGCATCGAGATACACAAGCGCCGTGCTGCCGACCGCGGAACCCGATCGCACAAAGGCAATTGTTTCAACGGTAACCGGTCTGTAAAGGGCTGGGCGCGTTCGCGTGCGTCAGCCGCACGTTTTGAGAGGATTCCCATGAATCGCAAGACCCTGCTCGCCGCCCTCCTGCTTGGCGCAACCGCGCTCTCCGGGCCGATTGCCTGCAATATGGCGGCCAACGGCCCGACGGCCACCGCTACATCCGGCACCGCGCTGGGCTTCACGCTTGCTTCGATGGACAAGACGATCAAGCCGGGCGACGATTTCTATGCTTACGCCAACGGCGGGTGGCAGAAGGCGACCGAGATTCCCGCCGACCGGTCGGACACCGGCGCGCATCTGATCGCGTTTCTGAACACCGAGAAGCAGCAGAACGAGCTGCTCGCCGGCATCCTCGGGGGCTCACCCGCGGCGGGGAGCAACGAGGCCAGGATCAAGGATTTTCATACCGCCTACATGGACCAGGCCGGGATCGACGCGGCGGGGCTGGCCCCGGTCCAGGGCGATCTAGCGCGGTTCGCCGCGATCACCGACACCGCGCAGCTCTCCAAAGTGCTCGGCGAGCAGACCCGGGTCGATGTCGACATCTTCAATTCGACCGACTTGCGCACTGAGAACCTGTTCGGGCTGTTCGTCACCCAAGCGCTGACTACCTCCGAGGTCGTACCCTACATGCTCCAGGGCGGGCTGGGGATGCCCGAGCGCGAATACTACCTGTCGAGCGACCCCAAGATGGTCGGTCTGCGGTTAAAATACAAAACCTACCTCATCGATCTGCTGACCGCGGCGGGGATGGCCGATGCGCCGGCCCGCGCCCAGCGCATATTCGATCTGGAAACCAAGATCGCCCAGGCCCACGCCGACCAGGTCGAAGTCGGCGATTTCGCCAAGAATGGGACGCTGTGGCAGCGCGCCGATTTTGCAGCCAAAGCCCCCGGGATCGACTGGGACACTTTCTGGGGCGCCGCGGGACTGCCCCAGCAGCAGACGTTTGCCGCCTATAATCCCAAGGCGATCTCCGGCCTTTCGGCACTGGTCGCGTCGCAGCCGCTCGAGGCTTGGAAGGACTGGCTGGCGTTCCACCAGATCAATGCGAACTGGGATGTGCTGCCCAAAAAGATCGACGATCTCCACTTCGGATTCTATGGCACCGCGCTGGCGGGCACCCCACAGCAGCGCCCGCGCGACAAGCGCGCGCTCGCCGCGCTCAACGTCGATCTCGGCGACGCGCTGGGCAAGGCCTATGTCGACAAGCACTTCCCCGCCTCGGCCAAAGCCGAAGTCGAGGGCATGGTGACCCACATCAAGGACGCCTTCGCCAAGCGGGTTGAAGGCACCACCACGCTTGCGCCGGAGACCAAGAAAGAAGCGCTGGCCAAGGTCAAGACGATCGTGGTCGGGGTCGGCTATCCCGATAGCTGGCGCGATTTCTCGCAATACCAGGCCGATCCGAAGAACGCCTATGCCAACCGCATCGCGGCGGTGAAGGCCAACACCGCGGTGCAGCTGGCCAAGCTGGGCAAGGCGATGGACCGCGCCGAGTGGTGGATGAACCCGCAACTGGTCAACGCAGTCAACCTGCCAGTGCAGAACGCCCTCAACTTCCCCGCCGCGATCCTCCAGCCGCCGTTTTTCGATCCCACTGCCGACCCGGCGTATAACTACGGTGCGATCGGCGCGGTGATCGGCCACGAAATCAGCCACAGCTTCGATTCGAGCGGGGCGCTGGTCGATTCGACGGGCAAGCTGCGAACCTGGTTCACGCCCGAGGATCTCAAGAAGTTCGAGACGCAGACCAAGGCGCTGGCCGACCAGTACAGCGCCTATGCGCCGTTCCCCGACCTCCATCTCAACGGCGAGGCTGAGTCGGGCGAGAATGTTGCCGACGTGGTCGGTTTGCAGGCGGCCTACGACGCCTACCGCGATTCGCTCGGTGGCAAGGAAGCTCCGGTGATCGACGGGTTCACGGGCGACCAGCGCTTCTTCATCGCCTTTGCCCAGAGCTGGGCAACCAAGATGCGCGACGAAGCGCTGCGCGGGCGAGTGGCGACCGACGGCCACGCCCCGGGCAACTACCGCGCGCTGACCGTGCGCAACATCGACGCCTGGTACACCGCGTTCGACGTCAAGCCGGGCGACAAGTTGTATTTGGCATCGGAAAAGCGGGTGAAGATCTGGGGGTAGGGCATCTTCCCCTCTCCCCTCGAGGGAGAGGATAGCGCAGCTTGCTCCGCAGAACCTAGCGAAGCTTGGTGAGGGGCGAGGTTGCGCGCGACGCCAGCCCTTGGCTCCGCAAGTCCCCCTCACCAACTTCGCCTAGTTCGCTACGCTTCCAAGGCTTCGTATCCTCTCCCACGGGGGGAGAGGGGGGCTTTTGCGTTCAACCCTTACCCGCGTCCACATCGTCCTTCGCTTCCTCAGCCAATTTCTCGGCGCGGTCGATCTCGCGCTTTTTCTTGGGGCTGAGGAGGAATTGCCAGACGCCATAGGCGTTGATCAGCAGCAGGATGCCGTTTTGCACCGCGATCGGCATGCCGTCCTTGGCGGTCAGCCCCGAGACGATCCACACCACCGAAACCGCGCAGAACAGCACGAACCCCCAGCCCGAGACGCGGCGGCCGAAATCCCCCGCAATCATTGCGGCGGCGATGATCGCGCCGATCGCGCCGATCCATCCAAGCGGTCCGTCCATGTCTTATGCCCCTGAGCTGCGTGCCGGTTGCTCCAAGCCATCAACGCCCATAAGGTTCCGGCCGGGGAGAGACGATCATCGCCGACACCGGATTTCCAGCGAGCCCCGCGGCAGTCACTGCTGTTTGGCTGACGGAGGTGCTGCGCTCCGCCGGAGTGCTGGGCGAGGACGCGGTAAACGCGGCTGAATGGCAGGCGATCGGCACCGGTCAGGTCGGCGACAGCGCCCGGTTTACGCTTACTTATGATCGGCCCGGCGCGGGTCCGGCAACGCTCGCGGGCAAGTTCACCGCTGCCGACCCGACCAGCCGCCAGACCGCGATAACTCATGGGCTCTACGCCAAGGAGGTCGCATTCTATCGCGAGCTGGCGACCGATCTGGCGATCCGAACCCCGCGTGCGCTCGCCGCGGAGATTAGCGACGACGGCGGCGAATTCGTCCTGCTGTTCGAAGACCTCGGTCCGGCGCGGGGTGGCAATCAGCTTACCGGGTGCAACCTGGCCGATGCGCGCGAGGCGGTGCGGCAATTGGCAGGGCTTCACGCGCCGAGTTGGGGCAATGCGGCGATGACCGAGCTGCCGTGGTTGGCGCCCCGGCCCGACGCTATCGCGTTCCTGTTGCAGGCCTATCCCCACGCGACGAAAATCTTCGCCGGACGCTATGCCGATCAGCTCGCGCCCGATTTGATGGATGTGTGCCTTGGCCTTGCTGCGCGGATCGAACGCTGGTTCGGGCGCGAGGCCACGCGGCCGTGCCTCGTCCACGGCGACTATCGGCTCGACAACATGCTGTTCGATATCAAGGAAGGCGCCGAGCCGCTGGGCGTGCTCGACTGGCAGACGCTGGTGGTTGGCAGCGGGCTGACCGACCTGGCCTATTTCAACGGCGCGGGGGTCGGCACCACATTGGCCGCGCACGAGGACGAACTGGTCGAACTGTACTTGGCTACCATGACGCGGAGCGGGGTGCCGTTGACCCGCGCGCAGGTCTGGGACGATTATCGCCGCGGGGTGCTCCACGGGGTTTCGACTGCGGTGTTCAGCGCCGCATTCGTCGAGCGAACCGAACGCGGCGATGCGATGTTTCTCGACATGGCGCGCGGTGCCTGCCAGCTTGCGCTCAAGCACGACAGTCTGGCAGCGCTTTAGGGGACGGCAATGCTCAGCAAGGGCGATGATTATCCGCTGCACCAGACCGCTGAGCCGATCGCGTTCTCGGGCACCGACCGCAATTTCTACGACCGCTATTTCTTCAACGGTTACAACCCGGATGGTTCGGGGTTCTTCGCGCTGGCGTTCGGCATCTATCCGCATCTCGACGTGGCCGACGCCCATTTCTGCGCAATCCGCAATGGCAAGCAGCACTGCCTCCACGCCAGCCGCGAGCTGGGAATGGAGCGAATGGACCTTGCCGTAGGCCCGATCCGGATCGAGGTGATCGAACCGCTCCGGCAACTGCGGATCATAGTCGAGGAGCATAACGGGATCGCCGCCGACATCACCTTCACCGGCCGCGCGTTCCCGCTTGAGGAGCCACGCTTTACCCGGCGGATCGGGCCGCGCGCGTTCATGGACTACACCCGAATGACCCAGAACGGGCGCTATGAGGGCTGGATCGAGATCGACGGACGGCGCGAGGCGATCCAGCGCGCCTGCACCGGCACGCGCGACCGGTCGTGGGGCGTGCGTCCGATCGGGATGGCCGACCCGCAGCCGCACACCGGCGCGAAACCCACAGGCTTTTTCTGGCAGTGGACCCCGCTCAACTTCGCCCGCCACAGCGTGTTCTTCCACCTTAACGCCGATGGCGATGGCCCGCCGTGGAACCTGCGCGCGGCGGTGGTGCCCGATGGAGCCGGACCGCACGGCTGGTTCGAGACTTCGGCGGCCCGGATGGAGGCGCCGCTGGTCCCGGGCACCCGCTGGCCCGCGCGCGGCGAACTGACGATCGACACCGGTGACGGGCCGCTATCGGTCACGCTCGAACCGCTAGGCCGGTTCTACATGCGCGGGCTGGGCTAT
>JANMQW010000420.1:0-16072 GCA_031370725.1 Novosphingobium sp. | reverse complement strand
GGTCCAGCGGATCGCTTCCTCGACGATCCCTGCCAGCAGCGAGCGATCGGCCTTGACCCGCGCGAACTGCTCCGGATCGCGCGACAGTGCCAGCATCGCGCCCGCGGTCGAGGCCGAAGTGGTGTCATGCCCTGCGGCGGCGAGGATGATGTAGTACCCCGCCAGATCGCGCGGGTTGAGCGGCTCGCCATCGAGCGTGGCGTTGGCGAGGAGACTGGCGACATCTTCGGTCGGGGAATCGCGCTTTGTCTGGGCCAGCGCCTCGAAATAGCGCTCGAAATCCTGGACCGCGCCGACCACGATCAGGAGCAGTTGTTCGGGCGGGAGGTTGGCGACACCCGACTTGTTGAGGTCTTCGTCCTGCCCGCCGAACATCTGCTGGGTGAGGAACAGCATCCGCGGTTCGTCCTCCTCGGGCACCCCGAGGATCTGCATCACGACGTGGAGCGGATAGGGCGCGGAGACTTCCTTGACGAAATCGACGCTTCCGCCCCCTGGCTCGCCCGCCGCGATCAGCCGGTCGACCGTGCGGTGCGCCAGCGCGCGGATGTCGGCCTCGATCCGCGCCAGGTTCTTGGGCATGAACCAGTCTTGCGTCAGACGGCGCAGCTTGGGGTGGATCGGGGCATCGAGCGAGACCAGCGAACTGACCAGGTTGGGTCCGCCAGTGACCGCGCGGGCCAGCGCCTCGCCAGCCTTGCTGGTCAGCACGGTCGGCCTCGGCGCGTTGAGAAACCGAGCGTTATCCTTGGAAATGCGCATCACGTCTTCGTGGCGGGTGACCAGCCAGAACGGGTCGAAGCTGTCGTCGACGGCTTCGACCCGCAGCACCGGGGTTTCGGCGCGGAGCGTATCGAACAGGTCGAGCAGCGGGTCCCACGCCGCGTAGGACTTGGGGTCAATGACCGCGCGCGCGACTTCGGGGGTGGCGACGGGAGCGGCGAGCGAGGCCATCATGCAATCTTCTCAGCGGCGGCGGCCCAGTAGGCGTCGCGCAGGTGGCGCTTATAGAGCTTGCCGGTGGCTTCGCGTGGAAGCTGCTCCATGAAGTCGATCTGCCGGGGCATCTTGATCCGCGACAGTTGGGGGGCGAGGTAGGCGAGCAGTTCCTCGGCCAGCGCAGGACCGGCGTCGGCCATGTCGAGCGGCTGGACTACCGCGACCACTTTCTCGCCCATATCGGCGTCGGGTGCGCCGATTACCGCGGCGTCGGCCACCTTGGGGTGGGTGACCAGCAAGTTTTCGATCTCCTGCGGGTAGATGTTGACCCCGCCCGAAATGATCATGAAACTCTTGCGGTCGGTGAGGAACAGGAAGCCATCTTCGTCGAGCCGACCAACGTCGCCCAGGCTGGTCCAGCCGTGCTTGTTGCGGCTTTCTGCGGTCTTGACCGGATCGTTATGGTACTCAAACGGCTTGGCGGTGGGATCGGTGGGTTCGAAGAACACCTGGCCTTCTGCGCCACGAGGCACTTCGTCGCCATCCTCGTCGCAAATATGGACGATGCCCGACAGCGCGCGCCCGACCGAGCCCGGCTTGGTCAGCCATTCGGGGCTGGTGATGAAAGTCGATCCGTTGCCCTCGGTTCCGGCGTAATATTCGAACAGCACCGGCCCCCACCATTCGATCATCGCCTGCTTTACCGGCACCGGGCACGGCGCAGCGGCGTGGATCGCACATTTCATGCTCGAGACGTCATACCGGGCGCGGTTCGCTGCTGGCAGTTTGAGCATCCGCACGAAATGTGTGGGCACGAACTGCCCGGCGTTGATGGCATAGCGTTCGATCGTTGCGAGCGTGGTTTCGGCATCGAACTTTTCCATCACCACCACCGTCCCGCCCAGTTTGTGGACGATCATCGACCAGCGCAGCGGCGCTGCGTGATAAAGCGGCGCGGGCGAGAGGTAGATCGACCGATCGGACAGGCCATAGGCCGCCATCGCCAACTGAAAGAGAACGTTGGTGGAATCGATTGCGGGGTCTTCGGGCAGCGGAATCCGCACCCCTTTGGGTCTGCCGGTGGTGCCCGAGGAATACAGCATGTCGGTGCCCGCACGCTGATCGGGGATGGGTGTTGCGGGCATCGCGCCAACCGCGGCCTCGGCGCTTGCCACGCCCGGCGCGTCAAAGCGCAGTTGCGGGACGTCGGGTGCAACCTTGGCCAGCTCGTCGAGCACCGGAGCGAGATAGGCCGAGCCGAACAGGAGCGTCGCGCCGCTATCCTTGAGGATATAGGCGATCTCGGGTGCGGTCAGACGACTCGAGATGGCGACATAGTGGACCCCGGCGCGCTGAAAGCCCCAGGTCAGGCAGAAGAACCACGGATGGTTCTCCAGGCACATCGCCACCGTATCGCCGATACCGATTCCACGGCTGCGGAGGAGCTGAGCGACCTGGTTGGAGCGGCGGTCGAGCTCGGCATACGAGATTGTCTCGCCGCTCGCGGCCATGACGATGGCGGGCTTGTCGGGGTTCGCCCGGGCGTGAACCGAAGGGTGCATGATCTCTCCCACCGACGCGCGCGTTGGTGCCGCGAGTCAGGCATAGTTTAATTGCTCGATTAAACTTCGCCAAGAAGAAAGGCGATGGGCGCGTCGTGCCGTCGCCAGACAGCACAAGGGCGGCGCTGCGTTTCGCAGCTGCCGCCCCCCTGACTTCCGCATCCTCTCCGATGCGATCTGGTTTAGCGCGCGAAGCGCCGAATTTGGTTACTCGCCGCCCTGGCCGAGCGAGGAGTCGGCCGATGCAAGCGCCAGCTGATAGGCACCGGCCTGGAGATAGGGAACCGGGTTAACCGCAGCACCGGCGATCCGCACTTCGTAATGCAGGTGCGGGCCGGTCGAGCGGCCCGTGGTGCCGATGTAGCCGATCACGTCGCCCTTGTGGACGCGCTGACCGGCGGCGACGTTGAGCCGCGACATGTGGCCATAACGGGTCTGCAATGTGCCGCCATGCTCGAGACTGACGAACAGGCCATAGCTGGAAAACCAGTCGGCGCGGCTGACGGTACCGTCGGCCGCAGCGTGGATCGGGGTGCCGATCGCGCCAGCCAAATCGACGCCCTTGTGTTGGCGGCGTCCGCCGAGAACCGGGTGGGTGCGCATCCCGTAATCGCTGCTCAGGTGAACCCCATCGACCGGCATCAGCGAGGGGATCGAGACGGAAGACTTGGTGGTGGTGGTTCCGTCCATCGACTGCCAGCGGCTGAACAGCGCCTTGAACTGTTCGTCGCGATTGCCGAGCGCGGTGGGCTTTTCGGCCTGTGCTGCTCGAAGCGGTGCGGCGATGTCGGCGGTAGCGGCAGAGTTGGCGAGAGCCGGATTGGCACCGACCGTAATGGCGAGCGCTGCAAGCGCGCCCAGACCCTTACGGATGAAATAATTGAACATTAGCGACCCAGTTCCGTCTATCTTGACCGTTGGCCGTTGATATTTCAACGACTTAGGCCGCAGCAACCCCCGTTGCATGGCATTCGTTTCACCCCGCCGCAGCACGCCGCCGCGGTGTGAGATTAAATCTGAGATAGATCGGAACCCCCCGCCATCTCGTGAGTTGGGGTATCCCGATTGATGGTTTACAAAGCAATACCGGCGTAGAATTCGCGCGGTAAACCGGCTGCCTGACGGGCTGAGTCGTTAAAAGGCGGCTTCAGGCCCACGCGAAAGTACGTTTCGACAAGGCCTTGCCACGTGGCGGCGGGTTCGCTCCGGTCTCTTTCACACACTTTGCCGAACCAGGTTGTGCCGCACCGCACATGGCGGATTTCGTCGGAAAAGATGCGTTCGAGGATGCGTGCGGTGGTCTCGTCGCCCGCGAATCGCATCCGTTCGATTATCGGCGGTGTAACATCGAGACCGCGTGCTTCGAGCACCATCGGCACGATTGCCAGCCGCGCGGCGAGGTTGTGCCGGGTCGCAGCGGCGGCTTCCCACAGCCCGTCGTGCGCGGGCAAATCCCCATAAGCGTTGCCTAACGCGGCCAGCCGCCGGGCGAGCAGTGCGAAGTGCATCGCCTCGTCCGCGGCGACCGCCAGCCAATCACCGGTGAACTCCTCGTCCATTTCGCCACCGAACCGCCCGGCCATGTCGAGCGCCAGGTCAATCGCAACGAATTCGATATGCGCCAGCGCGTGAAGCAGCGCGATCCGCCCGCGCAGCGATTGCGCGCGGCCCCGCTTGGGCATGGCGTTGGGCGGCAGAAGCCGAGGCCTATCGGATCGCCCCGGGCGATCGGGCATGGCAACGTCGAATGCGAACGCCAGCTCGCCCCGCCGCCAGCGCCGCGCGACCTCGCGGGTGGCGCGAATCTTGGCAAAGGGTTCGGCGGTGAGCAGCGCTTCCCGGATGGCGGAGGCGACCGAAATCAAAGCGGCGGGGTCAGAGATTTTGCGCAGCCTCCAGCACCTCGGCAGCATGGCCCTTGGCCTTCACCTTGTGCCAAACCCGCGCGATCTTGCCGCCCGCATCGACCAGATACGTGGTCCGCTCCATCCCCATGTAGGTCCGACCGTACATCGACTTTTCCACCCAGATGCCCAGCGCGTCGGACAACCCGCCGGTTTCGGCATCCGAGGCCAGCGGTGCGATCAGGCCGTACTTGGCAACGAACTTAGCGTGCTTGGCGGGCGGGTCCTTGCTCACACCGAGCAGCGCCACCCCGGCCGTGGCGAACGCGGGAGCGAGTTCGGAAAAATCCTTGTTCTCGGTGGTGCAACCCGGGGTGTCGTCCTTGGGATAAAAGAACAGCACCAGCGGCTTGCCCGCAAAATCGCCAATCGCCACCGGCATGCCGTCCGCGCCGGTCATCGCAACCGTCGGGAGCGCCTCGCCGATATCCGGCTGCTTGCTCATGCTTTCTTCTCTAGTTCGCTGCCGAATATCCGCAGCCACTCGCCCGCGACGGATTCGCGCGCGGCGGCGAATTCGTCCAGCAGCGTTTGCCAGTCGGCGCAACCCGCGGCCCGCGCAACCAGTTCGCGGCTGGCTTGCGGCGGATAGGAACTGTCGGGCGCGAACAGTCGCCCGGCGACCAGCATCCGCGTCATCAGATCGTGCGCCGCGCGGATGCCGGGAGCGAGCGCGCCCGCCTCTACCAGCGCATCGCAGGCCGCGCCCAGATCGGGGGTCAGCCCGACATGATCGCGCAGTTGGAGGAAGTGGACGACGAATTCGAGATCGACCAGTCCGCCGCGCAGCAGCTTAGCATCGAACACCCCGCGCGGCGGCTTGTGCGCCGCCATCTCGGCGCGCATCGCCAGCACATCGGCGCGCAACATGTCCGGATCGCGTGCCATCTGCAGCACTTCGCCGATGATCGCTTCCAGCTCGTGGCGGTCGTCCGCGCTACCATAAACTGGCCGTGCGCGGGTCAGCGCCATGTGTTCCCAAGTCCACGCCTCCTCGCGCTGATAACGGGCGAAGCTGGCAAAGCTGACCGCGATCGGACCTTGGGCGCCCGAGGGGCGCAGCCTGGCGTCGACTTCGTAAAGCGCGCCCGCCGCAGTGGGCACCGAGAGCGCGGCAATCACCCGCTGGGCCAGCCGGTTGAAATAGAGCGTGGCCCCCAGCGGGCGCCCGCCGTCGCTCTCGCCGGTGTGCTCGCCGCTGAACAGGAACACCAGATCGAGGTCGGAGGCATGGGTCAGCGCCGCGCCACCGAGCCGCCCGAGCCCCAGGATTGCAAGGCGACTGCCCGGCACGCGGCCATGGACGCGCTCGAACTCGGACACCGCCGCGGCGCCGAGCACTGCAATCGCAGCCTCGGCGATCCGAGACAGCGCGCCTGCCACCGCCAGCGCATCGCTGGTTCCCTCGACCAGTTGCGCGCCCAGCGCAAACCGGCGCTCGCCAACTTCACGGCGCGCGGTGTCGAGCCGCTGCTGATAATCCGCTTCGCTCTCATGCGGGAGCAGGCTCGCGGCGATGATCGCCACGCTGCCCGGCAAGTCGAACGCGCTGCGGTCGATCAGCGGATCTAGCAGTTCGACCCGTCGCGCCAGTTCGTCCGCTAGCGCCGGGGCGTGGGCGAGAATGCGGACCAGCAGCGCAAGCAGCGCGGGGCGGGCCTCCAGCAGGCGGAACACATTGATCGCGGATGGCAGCGCGGAAAGCAGCGTTTCCCAGCGGACCAGCGCACGTTCGGGATCGGGCGCGGCGGCCAGCGCCTCGCACAGCGCGGGCAGGATCCGCGCAAACGCCGCACGCGCCTCGGGCGAACGCAGCGCGCGAAAGCGGTCGCCGGTCCAGCCAGCGGCGCGGGTAGTGAACGGATCGGGCACGATAGCCGGTGCGGTGCGGGCGGTGCTCCCCGCATAGCTGGCAATCAGCGCATCGAACCGCGCGCCAACTGCATCCGAAATCGCTTCCAGCTCGGCCACCAGCGCGGCGCCGTCGGCCAGCCCATCAAGCTGGGCCACCCCGTCCAGCGCTGCTGGATCGCGGGGCAGGCTGTGGGTCTGCTGGTCGGCGACCATCTGGAGGCGGTGCTCGATCGTGCGCAGGCGATCGTAGCTGCCACCCAGCACAGCTGCGTCTTCATCCGCGATGATCCCTGCCGCCGCCAGCGCATCGAGCGCGGGGCGGGTGCCGCGCAGACGCAGTTCGGGGCGCCGCCCACCGTGGATCAACTGGTGGGTCTGGGCGAAGAACTCGACCTCGCGGATGCCCCCGCGGCCGCGTTTGAGATCGTAGCCCGGCCTGACCGCCTGACCGCCTGCATAGGCCTCGCGGATTCGCAGGGTCAGCCGCCCGATCTCCTCGATTGCCCCGAAATCGAGGTTGCGGCGCCACACGAACGGGCGGATCGCGCGCAGGAACTCCTCGCCCGCGGCGATATCGCCCGATGCGGCACGGGCACGGATAAAGGCGGCACGCTCCCACGCCAGCGCGCTCGATTCGTAGTGGCCAATCGCCGCTTCGAACGGCAGTGCCAACGGGCTGACCTCGCTCGCCGGGCGCAGTCGCAGATCCACCCGGAAGACATAGCCTTCGGCATCGACCCGCCCCAAGGTTTCGATTACTGCGCGCGCCACCCGCTGCGCCGCCGCGCCGGGCTCGTCGCGATCGCGCCGCGGCAGCGTTGCGGGATCGAACAGAAGGATCGGGTCGATGTCCGACGAGTAATTCAGCTCGCGCGCTCCGTGCTTGCCCAGCGCGATCGCCGCAAAGCCGTTGGGTTCGGCATCGGGCGCGCGGCGGCGAATGCCGTCGGTGATTGCGGCGTCGAGCGCGCGGTCGGCGAAGGCAGAGAGCGCCTCGACCACTTGCGCCAGCGACAGCGCCCCTGCCAGATCGCCGATCGCCAGCGCCAGAGCCAGCGCGAGGCGTTCGCGGCGCAGTGCAGCCCCAAGATCGGGCGCGCCCTCGCCCGACGCGTGGGCAATCGCCAGAGCCTCGTCGAGCCGCCCGACGGCCAGCGTTTCGGCCAGGTCGGGCAGCGCATCGAGCGCACCAGCCAGAAACGGCGCGTGGCGCCTCGCCCGTTCGATCGCTATGCCAAAAAGGACCTTGTCCGCCATCGACCGGCGATGCCCGCAAGCCTAGGCGGTTTCAAGCGTCACCGCTTGCGTGCCATCGCCGGGTCTGTCACCCCTGCGCCCAATTCCTGCCCATCGCGAGGTCGCTCATGCTCCGCCCGCTCCTGATGCTCGCGATCTGCGCGCTTGCCGGTTGCGCCACCACCGCGCCCGTCGAACCGCCGCTGACGCCCGTCGCGGCCGCCGTGCCCGCGGTTCCCGAGCCGTTGATGCGGGCGGTCATCGCCCGCCTCGCTTCGGATGAACTGGAGGGTCGCGGGCCGAGCACTCCGGCCGAGGACCGCACGATCACCGAGATAATTGCGCGGTTCAAGGCCGCAGGGCTTCAACCGGGCAACAACGGCCAGTGGCTTCAGGAAGTGCCGACCGTAGAGATCACTGCGAACGACGTTTCGCCGCTGACGGTGAGCGGCAAAGGCCAGCCGCTGCGCTTTGCCTATAGTACCGATTTCGTCGCGGGCAGTTATCGCGTCGTCCCGCAGACGCGCATCGCCGACAGCGAACTGGTATTCGTCGGCTATGGCATCGTCGCCCCCGAGCTTGATTGGAATGATTACGCGGGCGTCGACATGAACGGCAAGACCGCGGTCATCCTGGTCAACGACCCCGACTATGCCAACGCCACCGAGGATGGTCCGTTCAGGGGCCGACGGATGACCTATTACGGCCGCTGGACCTACAAATTCGAGGAAGCCGCGCGACAGGGCGCAACTGCCGCGCTGATCGTCCACGACACCTTCCCCGCCGCCTATGGCTGGAACGTCATCAACTCGAGCTGGACCGGATCGCAATACTACGTCCGCCGTGCCGA
This sequence comes from Novosphingobium sp., assembly GCA_031370725.1. Taxonomy (GTDB): domain Bacteria; phylum Pseudomonadota; class Alphaproteobacteria; order Sphingomonadales; family Sphingomonadaceae; genus Novosphingobium. The sequence goes on along the minus strand of JANMQW010000420.1, from coordinate 7,727 downwards.
CAACGCGCTGGGCGAGACTGCGGCCAACGGCTGGATTCAGAAGCCGGTCGCCGAAGCGATCCTCAAGGCCGCGGGCAAGAATCTGGCGGCGCTGACCGCTGCTGCGCAGACCAAGGGTTTTCGCGCAGTGCCGCTGGGGCTCAAGGTCTCGATGCAGTTCATCAACTCGATCCGCCCGGGCAATTCGCACAACGTTATCGGCATTCTGCCGGGGACCACCCGCAGGGACGAAACCGTCCTCTACACCGCGCACTGGGACCACCTAGGGCGCTGCCCGGCAGACAAGACCGGCGACGACATTTGCAATGGCGCGGTCGACAACGCCAGCGGGATCGCCGGGCTGGTTGCGCTGGCCGACATGAACCGCCGCGCGGGGCCAACCCCGCGCAACCAGGTGTTCGCCGCAGTGACGCTCGAGGAATCGGGCCTGCTCGGCTCCGAATGGTACGCGCGCAATCCGGTCTATCCGCTGGATCGCACCGTTGGCGGGGTCAACATCGACGGCCTCGCCCCGATCGGCCCGGCGCGCGACGTAACCGCGTCCGGCGGCGACAAGTCGGACCTCACTGGCATTCTCAAGCAGACCCTGGCAACGATGGGCCTGCGCCTGTCGCCCGAACCCTTTGCCGAGCGCGGCGGCTACTATCGCTCCGACCATTTCAGCCTGGCCAAGCGCGGGGTACCGATGTTCCGCGTCGGGCGCGGGCTCGATCTGGTCGAAGGCGGCGTCGCGGCGGGCACCGCAGCGTCGGACGACTATACCAGGAATCGCTATCACCAGCCCAGCGACGAATATGCGCCCGACTGGAACTTCAACGGGATTTCCCAGGAAGCCGAGCTGCTTTACCGTCTCGGGCGGACTTTGGCCGAAGGCACGACCTGGCCCAACTGGCATGAGGGCGATGAGCTTCGCGCCGTGCGGGACAAGGACTGCGCGTCATCGGCGGGCGGGTGCTGATCAGTCGACGTAATAGGAAAAGCGCATGCGAACGGCGTGTTCGTTCAGGCGCTTGTTCTTAGTCCACAAGCGAATTCCGGGGTATCTTGCCAGCGAAGCCAAGAGATTGATGTCGACGAAGCCAAGGCCTGTCCCTGCTACAAGTTCGCGCTCCATGAATTGATAGAAATCGCTTTCCGAGACGATCGGTACGCACCTCATACCTAGCAGCATGCTCAAGGTATTGTCCCGATCGGGCAGGTTGCCCACCGCGAGTTCGCCCACGATAAACCGATGCTGGAGGATCGCCGCATCGTTCAGCAACATCTTCATGTGCGGATTGGACGAGCGCAGGTGGTCGATCCAGATCGAGGTGTCGGCAACGATCACCAATCGGGTCGTTCGCGAGCAGGGGCTTCGAAGTCTGGCATGGACCCGCCCAGTTCGGCCAAGCGGCGGCTGGCTTCACGGTGGACGAACTCCGTAAGTGCAGCGTCTAGCAATACGTCGCGATCTTCGATGCCCGAAAGTCGGCGAGCTCGCTCGAGCAGTTCGGGATTCGGGCCGGTTGGTTTGGGGTCGATACTCGCGAGGCTAGCGCCCCGCCGCCGTCGGTGAAAACGCACCTTCTTCGATGCGAGATCGACCTGGCTGGTCTCCCATCCCGCGTCGCGCCAACCTCGCGTTTGGCTATGGCCAGGCTCTTGGTTGGCCCACCAAGCAGCGTATGCATGCGCACTGGGGGGGAGCGAAAAGCCGAGAACTTTCTCAACTTCAGAGAATCGCGCATCCCAGATTTTCTCGGGAGTCGCTTCGAGATAATGGGTAAGAGGCTGATATTTGCCCATCGGAAGTCTCCTGACTATCGATTATACATATACTTTGAGAATATACATATGTCGATTCCTTTCATGCCCCCCGAATGGCACCCGCAGGACTGGCTGTGGATCGGCTTTCCGCACGATGCCTCAGAGTGGCCCGGCGCGCTCGCTCGCGCGCAGGAACAGATCGCGGCGTTTGCCAACGCGGTGGCGGAGAGCGGGCAGCCGGTCCGGCTGATCGTACGCGATGCGGCCAACGAGGCGCGGGCGCGTTCACTGGTCGGAGCCAATGTCGGAATCGAGCGGCGGGTCTATGGCGATATCTGGCTGCGCGATACCGGGCCGCTGGTGGTGGCCGACGCCCATCGCAACCGCTCCGCGCGGCGGTTCGGATTCAATGGTTGGGGCGGCAAGTACCTGATGCCAGGCGACGCAACCATCGGCGCCGAACTGGCGCACGATGCCGGGCTGGCCGTGACCACCGCCGACTGGATCCTTGAGGGCGGGGCAATCGACGGCGATGGCACCGGCGTCGTAGTCACCACCGAACAATGCCTCCTCAACCCCAACCGCAACCCGGGATTGACGCGAGGTAAGATCGAGGCGCGGTTGGCGCGCGACCTGGGCCTAACGCGTGTGCTGTGGCTGGGCGACGGGCTGCTCAACGACCACACCGATGGCCACGTCGACAACCTCGCCCGATTCGTCGCGCCGGGGCGGCTCGCGCTGCCAGTGGCGACCGGATCGGACGATCCCAACGCCGCGATCTATGCCGATGCCGCAGCGCGGGCGCGGGCGTTGGGAATCGAGGTGGTCGAAGTGCCCTCGCCCGGGCGGATCGAGTGGGGCGGCGTGATCCAACCGGCCAGCTACATGAACTTCGTGATCACATCGAACCTGGTCGTCGTGCCAGTGTTCGGCTCCGCTCACGACGAAGCCGGGGTCGCCGCATTCGCCGCGCTGTTTCCCGAACGCGCCACCGTGGGCCTGATGGCCGATGTGGTGCTCGCAGGCGGCGGTGGGTTTCACTGCGCGAGTCAGCAGATGCCAGCTATTTGATCGCTTTCGCCCCCAGTTGCGGGTTCATGCCGACGATGTGGTTGAGCCACGCCTTGGGCTTGCGCATCAGGCCTTTGGGATAATCGACAGTGATCCCCGCCAACTCGGCGATCCGCCCGACGAACGAGACGCAGTTGTGCTCGTCGAGCCGGTATTGCTTGCCCGGCGCGTCGCGCCAAGTCGCCACTTCCTCGCGAACCCGCCAATACATTGCGTCGCTGATCGGCACGGTGAAATGGCGGTTGGTGGTGGTCACGTACTTGGGCGGTTCGGTCATCACGATGCCCTCGACCGGGCCCGACAGAATCGCCGGGCTGAGCGATTTGGCCGAGTAGCCGTAGTTTTCCTCGATCTTCGCGCCAGTGGCGTCGAGCGAACCCCGCAATACGACGAACGTGTGCGGAAAGCGCCCGCCGAACATCGAACCGTTGAAGCTCTGGAACGAGAGCAGCACCTGTGCTGTCGCAGGCAGCGGCAGGAGCAGCATAGCGAACAGGCACAACAGGCGGACAATCATTCCCGCCGACTGGCGCCGCCCTGCTGAAACTTGGCTGAACATCACCGCGACAGCAGGAACACCGCGTGTTCGGCGCGGAAGTTGGCTGCTGCCGCGCTGGTCTGCCGGTCACCAGTGAGGAACCAGGCCTGCTCGACCTTGATTCCGCGCGCGCCCAACAGCGCGCGGAAATCGTCGATCGTCACGTGGTGGATGTTGGGGGTCTGGTACCACGCCACCGGCAGCAGCCGGGTGACCGGCATCCGCCCGCCCCACAAAAGGCTCAGCCGCACACGCCAGTGGGCGAAGTTGGGAAAGCTGACGAACGCCTGGCGCCCGATCCGCAACAGCTGGTCGAGCACCAGATCGGGGCGCATCGTGGTCTGCAGCGTCTGGCTGAGGATCGCGTAATCGAACGACTTGTCGGGATAATCGGCCAGATCGGTATCGGCATCGCCTTGCAGCACCGACAACCCCCGCGCGACGCATTCGGCGACATTGGCGGCATCGATCTCCAGTCCGCGCGCGTCGATCCCGCGCGCGTCGCGCAAGGCTGCCATCAGCGCCCCGTCGCCGCAGCCGACATCGAGCACCCGGCTTGCGGGCGGGACATTGGCGGCGATCACCGCGAGGTCGGGGCGGAGTGCGCTCATGAAGGAAACACTTTGGGATCGATAATCATCATGCGCTCGGGCCAAGGATACTGTTTCCATCCAAAGTGCTCGTAAAGGCCCTGAGCGTCCTTGGTAAACAGCGCCCAGCGGCCAATGTCCTTCAGTTCCGGATGTCCGTGCACGTGGCTCAGCATGGCCTGTGCGATGCCCTTGCCGCCGTGCTCCGGCAAGACATAGACATCGTTCAGGTAAGCGAAGGTAACATGGTCCGTCAGCACCCGCGCCATCCCGACCTGCTGCCCATCAACCCAGACCGACACGACGAACGATGCGGCAAGGGCCCGGCGGACCTGTTCGAGCGAAATCCCCTTCGCCCAATAACTCTCAGTCAGAAAGGCGTGTGCGGCGACCGAATCAGCACCCTCGCGCAGTTCGTAACCTGCGGGGAGTCCGGTCACTGGTTGAGAAAGCCCGCAATCACTCGGTCGAGCGCGGGGACATCGAGGAGGAAGCTGTCGTGGCCGTAGGGCGCACTCAGTTCGACGCAGCTCACCGCCGCCCCCGCGGCGTTGAGCGCGTGGGCGACATGGCGCGATTCGGGGGTGGGGTAGAGCCAGTCGGTGTCGAAGCTGACCAGGCAGAAGCGCGCGGTGGTGCCCGCGAAAGCATCGGCGAGGCGTCCGCCCCCCTCACCCGATGAAAAGTCTTCGGCCAAGTCAAAATAATCCATCGCGCGGGTGATGTAGAGATAGGAGTTCGCGTCGAACCTCCCCGTGAAACTCAGACCCTGGTGGCGCAGATAGCTTTCGACCTGGAAATCGGCATCGAACCCGAAGGTTTTCATGCCTTGTGTTCCATCGGGCCGATCCTGCAACCGCCGGCCGAACTTCTCGGTCAGCCCGGCTTCGGACAGATAGGTGATGTGCGCGGCCATCCGCGCCACTGCCAGCCCGGCTTCCGGACCTTTCCCCGTCCCGTAGTCGCCGCTTTTCCACTTGGGGTCGGCCATGATCGCTTGGCGCCCGACCTCGTGGAACGCGATGTTTTGCGCTGAATGACGCGCGGTGCTGGCAATGACCAGCGCGGCATTGGTCCGATCGGGAAAATTCGCGGCCAGGCTTAGTGCGAGCATCCCGCCCATCGATCCGCCGACTGCGGCGTGCAAGCGCACGATCCCCAGCGCGTCGAGCAGCGCAATCTGGGCGCGGACCATGTCGCGGATGGTGATCACCGGAAACCGCATCGCATAGGCCGCACCATCGGCGGCGGCGCTGGCCGGCCCGGTCGAACCCATGCAGCCCCCGGCGATGTTGGCGCAGATCACATGGAAACGATTTGTATCGATCGGCTTGTCCGGCCCGATCATCCGGTCCCACCAGCCCGGCTTGCCGGTCTTGGGATGGGGGCTGGCGGCGTACTGATCGCCCGTCAGCGCGTGGAACAGCAAGATCGCATTGTCCTTGCCGGGAGCCAGTGCGCCATACGTCTGGTAGGCGATCTCGACCCCGGTGAGCGCTTGCCCGCTGTCGAGCGCGAGCGGCGCGGACAGCGTAAGGCGCTGGTTGCGCGCGACAAGATCGGCTTGAGCCATGACGCGCGCGGCTTGGCGGCAAAGCGGCGGGGCTGTCAATCGCCCGTCAACACGCTAAGGCGCCCCCCAAGATGGCCGACGCTCCGCAGATGAAGCCCTGGATCGAGGGCATCCATGCCTACGTTGCGGGCAAGGCAAGCGCTGCCGACGGACGCCAGCTGGTCAAGCTTTCGGCCAACGAGAACCCGCTAGGGTGCAGCCCTGCGGCGCTCGCGGCGCGAAACGACGTGGGCAACCCGGCGCTCTATCCCGACCCCGACAGCACCGCGCTGCGCGCTGTAATCGGCGCGCTCCACGGGATCGATCCGGCGCGGATCGTGTGCGGGACGGGGTCGGGCGAACTGCTCAATCTAGCTGCCAATGCGTTTGCCGGGCCGGGCGACGAGATCGTTTTCGACCGGTATGGCTTTTCGCTTTACGAGATCATCGCGCGGCGCTTCGGTTCGACACCGGTGATGGTCCGCGACCGCGACTATGGCACCGACGTTGAAGCGTATGTCGCCAGTATCGGCGCGCGAACGCGGGTGGCGTTTCTCGCCAACCCCAACAACCCGACCGGCAGCTATCTGACTGCGGCCCAGGTTGCTAAAATCCACGCTGCGCTGCCGCGCGACATGCTCCTGGTGCTGGATCAGGCTTATGCCGAATATCTGACGCCCGACGAGGACGACCGCGGGCTTGAGCTTGCCGCCAACCATGCCAACGTGCTGGTCACCCGGACGTTCTCGAAAATCTATGGCCTTGCCGGAGAGCGCGTCGGCTGGGCGACAGGACATCCCGATCTGATCGCCGCGCTCAACCGCATCCGCGGCGCGTTCAACGTCTCGGCCACCGGGCAGGCGGTGGCCACTGCGGCACTCGGCGATCAGGCGTTCGTCGAACAGGCGCGGACGCAAAATGCAGTAGCGCGCGACGTGCTGTGCGATGCAGTTTCGGCACTCGGCAATCACGGCCTGCGGCCGCTGCCGAGCAAAGCCAATTTCGTGCTGATCGAATTTAGCGGCGCATTGACCGGGCAGGCTGCTTACGAGGGGCTGGCGGCGCGCGGCTTCATCACCCGCTGGCTGCCGGGACAGGGTCTGCCGCACTGTCTGCGAATCACCATCGGCACCGCGGAGGAGATGGCTCAAGTCGGCGCGATCCTGCGCGGGCTGGCCGAGGCCGCGCGATGAGCGAGACACCGTTCGCCCACATCGCGCTGATCGGGCTGGGGCTGCTGGGCAGTTCGCTCGCGCACGCGATCAAGGCTCACCTCCCCGAGACCCGCATTACCGGCCATGACGCCGACCCCCAAGTGCGTGCGCGCGCCGCCGAGCTGGGGTTTGCCAAGATCGCGGACGAGCCTGCCGCTGCGGTGCACGGCGCCGATCTGGTGATCCTGTGCGTTCCGGTGGGGGCGATGGGCGATGCCGCAGCAGCGCTCGCTCCTGGCCTGTCGCCCACAGCGATCGTCAGCGATGTCGGTTCGTCAAAACAGAGCGTGGCCAACGCGCTCGCAGCCGCATTACCCGGCCACACCGTGATCCCCGCTCACCCGGTCGCTGGAACCGAACGCAGCGGGCCCGAAGCGGGCTTTGCTTCGCTCTTCCACAACCGCTGGTGCATCCTCACCCCGCCTGCCGATGCCGACCCGGCGCAAGTTGCGCGGCTGACCGCGTTCTGGGCGGCTCTCGGCGCCAATGTCGAGACGATGGACGCCGCGCACCACGACTTGGTGCTGGCGATCACCAGCCACCTGCCGCACTTGATCGCCTACACCATTGTCGGCACCGCGTCCGACCTCGAGGCAGTCACCCGCAGCGAGGTGATCAAGTATTCGGCGGGCGGCTTTCGCGATTTCACCCGCATCGCCGCCTCTGACCCGACGATGTGGCGCGACGTCTTCCTGACCAACAAGGATGCGGTGCTGGAAATGCTCCAGCGCTTCACCGAGGACCTCACCGCGCTCCAGCGCGCGATCCGCTGGGATGACGGCGACGCGCTGTTCGAACTGTTCAGCAAGACCCGCGCGATCCGCCGCTCGATCATCGCCGAGGGCCAGGACGATGCCCGCCCCGACTTCGGGCGCGCGGATCACGGGGGTTAGGCCTCCCGATTGAACCCGGTGATCGCTTCACCCACCCGCGCCTCGATTTCGCCGCGTTTGAGCCCGGACGGAATCGGCTCGCAGAAGCGGTAGATCACCGTTCCGGGCCGCTTGAACCAGCGA
>JANMQW010000407.1:0-8556 GCA_031370725.1 Novosphingobium sp. | reverse complement strand
ATGATCGTGATCAGCGAGGGTGTGTTCCTGAAAGATCTGCCCAGCGATCTCGTTTTGAAACACATTCTCCCGATGCTCGGCGCCGCCGTGGTGACGTTTACCATGGCGTGGACGCTGTTCCGCGCGCGGAGCGAATGACCCATCCGATTTGGAGTATTTCCGTTTGGCCATTGCCAAACGATCCAACTGTGACATACTTTCTATAACGTTAACGCCAACTTGAGGGAGTTTGTTGGCGAAAAAGCAGGACGTAAACAGGGGTATACGAATGGATCGCTTGGTCGCCGATCTCGATAACGCGCGGATTTTAGCCAGCGGCGAAGACACGCAGGCGCTGTTTTTCGACAGCCCGGCGACGGTCTTCGAGCAAGATGCGCGGCAGCGCTTGGCTTTGCCAGCAAAACTGTTCGAATTGAACGAGCTGGACGTTTTATACGAGCCCTTGGACGAGGTCTTGTGGACTTTCATGCGTCCCGCAGGGCGTCCCAGCTTCACCCCGGCGATGCTCGAGGATTTCGAGGACTGGCAGCGGCTGATCCTGTCTGGGTTTGGCGAAGGGCGCACCTCGCTCAAATATCTCGTGCTGGGTAGCCGAGCGCCTGGCGTGTTCTGCTTTGGCGGCGACCTCGATCTGTTCAATCGGATGATCCGCAGCGGCGATCGCGCCGGATTGGTCCGTTATGGATACCGCTGCGTTGAAATTCTCCATCGCAACATCAACGCGCTGGACCTTCCGATCCTCACCATCGGGTTGGTCCAAGGCGCGGCGCTTGGCGGTGGGTTCGAAGCCCTGTTGTCGTTCGATCACGTGATTGCCGAGCGCGGCGCGACATTCGGCTTGCCCGAAACGATGTTCGGCCTGTTCCCGGGAATGGGCGCGCACGCGATGCTCTCACGCAAGCTCGGCACGGCCGCAGCAGACCGGATCATACTCTCTAACAAAACTTACTCGGCGCAGGACATGCATGATCTTGGGATTGTCCACGAAGTCGTCGACGACGACACCGGGCTAGCCGCAACGCGTGCATTCATTGCCCGCAACACGCGCCGCCACGCCGGGCTGGTCGGGGCGAAGCGGGCAATGCGCGAAAGCAGTCACGTCCCGCTCGCCGAGCTTAAACGCATCGTCGACCACTGGGCCGAAAGCGCGCTTCAATTGCGCGAGCAGGACCTCAAGCTGATGCAGCGCCTGGTCAGCGCGCAGAGCAAACTGGTCGCCCGCTAACGCGCGTCCACCAGCACGATTTCGGCGTCGTCCTCAGCACGGATTTCCAGTCGCGCCTCGCCCGTAATCGCAACACCGTCGCGCGGATTGGCGAGCTGGCCGTTGATCGTGATCCGCCCGGTCGGCGCCACCAGATAGAGGTGTCGCGCGGGATCGGGGGCGTATTGGAGAGTCTCGCCCGCACCCAGCCGGGCGGCGAGCACGCGGGCATCGGCGCGGATCGGCAGCACGGCATCGTCGTTCGTGGCATCGCCCGCCAGCGTCACCCATCGGCCCGAACGATCGGCCTTGGGAAATGCGCGCTGGCCCCATGACGGTTGTTCGCCGCGACGGTCTGGCATGATCCAGATCTGGAACAGCGTGGTGGGTTCGCCCTCCAGATTGGTTTCGGCGTGGGTGATCCCGGTCCCTGCGCTCATCACCTGAACATCGCCCGCGCCGGTGCGACCGGTGTTGCCCAGGCTGTCCTTGTGGGTAATTGCGCCACTGCGCACAAATGTGACGATCTCCATGTCGGCATGGCCGTGCGGCGGAAAGCCGCTTTGCGCCGCGATGGTGTCGTCGTTCCACACGCGGATTGCGCCCCAGCCCATCCGGGCGGGATCGCGATAATCGGCGAAGCTGAAGTGATGGCGCGCGTCGAGCCAGCCGTGGTCGGCGTGGCCGAGACCGGCGAACGGTCGGATATCGATCATGGGGTAGTCCACCTCGGCGGGGTGTTGCCGCCGGAATGTACGAGAGGTGGGATGAATCGAATGAGGATCAAGAGGCAATCTTGATATGAGATATTGTAACATAAGGCGGTAGGCGTTAGACGGTCCCGCGATGAGCACTCAAACCCCCATTTCCGCCCGCTTCCTGATCCTTGCCGGATCGTGCCTGATCCCTCTGACGCCCGCCCTTTCGCAGGAAGTAACTCCGCCCCCCGCGCCGACCGAGGCACCTGAGGCCGATCAGCACGATCGTCCGGGCAACGACATCGTCGTCACCGGGATACTCCAGCGCAACCGAGTCGATGCCCTGTCCGGCGTGGCGATCCTTTCGGGCGAGGAGCTGGCTGCCAAGGCGCGCACTTCAATTGGCGAGACGCTCGCGCATACCCCGGGGGTCTCGGCCACCTCGTTCGGCCCCACCGCCTCGCGCCCGATCCTGCGCGGGCTGGAGGGTGAGCGGGTGCGCGTGCTGACCGACGGGATCGGCTCGATCGACGTCTCGAACACCAGCGCCGATCACCCGACGATCGTCAATCCGCTGCTGGCCGACCGGATAGAAGTGCTGCGTGGGCCGCAATCGCTACTATATGGTTCGGCTGCCGTGGGCGGGGTGGTCAACGTGCTCGACCGCCGCATTCCGCTCTCGATTCCTGATGAAGTGATTCACTTCCAGGCGCTCGGAACGTATGGCAGCGCGGCGAACGAACGCTCGGGGGCGGCCTCGGCGGATGTCGGGGTCGGCGGCGGTTTCGTGGTCCATGCCGACGGCAGCTATGCCAAGACCGACGACATCCGCATCGGCGGCTTTGCGCTGTCGCCCGCGTTGCGCGCCGAGGCGCTGGCCAGCGGCGACCCCGACATCATCGCCAACGCGGCGGTCCGCGGGCGCTTGCCCAACACCGCCAGCCGCACCGCGACCGCCACGCTCGGCGCGGCTTATATAGACGACGGCGGCGAACTGGGTGTGGCTTACACCCACTACGACAGCCTTTACGGCGTGCCGATCCGCTATGCGACCAAACCCGGTGACGGACAGGAAGCGCCAAGGATCGACGCGAAGCAGGAGCGGATCGACGCCCGCGTGGGGCTCAACTTCAACGGCGGGATCCTCGACAAGCTGCGTTTTCGCTATGCCTATGGCGACTATCGCCACGCCGAACTCGCGGAAGACGGCAGCGTCGGCACGCGCTTTTTCGACAAAGGCATGGAAGGCCGGCTCGAGCTGACCCAGGCCAAACGCGGCGCGTGGAGCGGCGCGTTCGGCGGCCAGTTCCTGATCCGTGATTTCAACGTGGTCGGCGACGAGGCCTTCCTGCCGAAGAACAGCTCGACGCAATTGGCGGCGTTCACCGTCCAGCAGTTCGATCTCGGGCGGGTCAAGGTCGAGGCGGGGGCGCGGTTCGAGCACACTTCGGTGTCGTCCGATCCGCTGCCCGACCAGCCGCAGTTCATTCGCGCCTCGCGGCGATTCGACACGCTCTCGGGCTCGTTGGGGGCATCGTACGACCTCGGCGGAGGCTGGCGGCTGGGCGCGAACCTCTCGCGCACCGCGCGTACTCCCGCCGCCGAAGAGCTGTTTGCCAACGGGCCTCACGCGGGCACGCAGGCGTTCGAGATCGGCAACCCTGATTTTAAAGTCGAACGCGTGTGGGCCGCCGAAGCGATCCTGCGCCGCAGCGGGCCGGGGTTCACCTTCGAGGCTTCGGCCTACCAGAACCGGTTCGACGACTTCATCTACCAGGACCTGACCGGCGCGGAGCAGGACGGCTTGCCGGTCTACCAGTTCCGTCAGGCGCCCGCGCGCTACTACGGGTTCGAGGTGCAGGGCTCGGCCACGCTGGCCCGGATCGACGGGGTCGAGATCGTCGGCGATGCGCTGGCCGATTACGTCCACGCTAAGATCAAGGGCGTCGGCCCCGCTCCGCGCATCCCGCCGTTGCGCGTGCTGGGCGGGCTGGAAGCGCAATCGCGTCTCGTCGATGGACGGGTCGAGGTCGAACATGTGACCACGCAAGACCGCACTTCTGCCTTCGAGACTCCGACGAAGGGCTATACGATGACCAACCTGGAACTGACCGTGCGCCCGTGGGGCGAAATCCGGCCGGTGAGCTTCATCTTTTCGGCCAACAACCTATTCGACGTCGATGCCCGCCGCCATGCCTCGGTGCTCAAGGACTACGCCCCACTGGGCGGACGCGATCTGCGAGTAACTGCAAGGTTGGAGTTTTAGGCGGATTTGCCAGGATGCGATCCCGCGCGCTGGGGGAGCAGCGCGATCAGCGCCACGATCGCCACTGCCAGAACCAGCGACGCGACGGGTCGGCTGAAATCTAGCCCGCCCTTGGCGAACGGCTTGTCGAGAAAATCGCCGACGGTTGCGCCAAGCGGCCGGGTCAGGACGAACGCCGCCCAGAACAGCCCGACGCGGCTGATCTTCGTCGCACGATAAAGCACGGCCAACACCGCCAACGCGCCGCCGAACAGCAATGCTCCGCCGAGGTAACCGAGACCGCCATCGTCTGCCGCCCAATCGCCCAGCGCGGTGCCGAGCGTTTGCGAGAAGGTGATCGTCAACCAGTAGAACCGCTCTGCGGGCGGCGAGGCGACAGAATCGACCGAGACCGTACCCAGCGTGCGGTACCACGCGAACAGGCTGACCAGGACCAGCGCCAACAGCAGCAGCGAACCGCCGGTATAGCCGATCCCCAGCGAACGGGTGGCGAAATCGGCCAGCGTCGTCCCCGCGGTGGTCGAGGCGATGATCGTCGCCCAATAGAGCCACGGATTGAACCGCCGCGCCCGGATCTGGACCCACACCAACGCGATCAGGATTGCCCCGAAGATCGCGGTCCCGACCAGATAGCCGTTGAGCCCGGCCAGCCCGGCTTCGGGCGTGGTTTCGCCCAGCCAGCTCATCGACAGGGTATCGCCCGCGGTTTCACCCAGCGTGGTGGCGAGGATCTTGATGATCCAGAAGCCCAGCGTGACCGCCGGGACCTTGGATATAACCGCCTCGAGCGTGCGTTCGTTCATTTGCGTCCCTTCGAAGGCAAGACGCCGCGAGCGGACGTCGGCCTCACGTCTCGCCATGTCCCAGCGCGAGGTAATCCAAGCTCTGCATTTCCATCAGGCGGCTGATCGTGCGCTCGAACTCGAAGCGGCCGTCTCCCTTGGAGTACAAGTCGCCGGGTTCAGCGTCGGCGCTGGCGATCAGCTTGACCTTGTGCTCGTACAGCGCGTCGATCAGCGTCACGAAACGCGCCGCCTCGTTGCGTTGGTCCGCGCCCATCCGCGGAATGCCTACCAGGATCACGGTGTGGTAATGGCGCGCGATCGCCAAATAATCCGCTGCTCCGCGCGCCTCGCCGCACAGCCGCTTGAAGCTGAACACCGCCGCGCCCTTGAGGCTTTTGGGCACATGCAGCAACCGGCCGCCGCCCAGGTCGAGATCGGCGGCGGGGACATGTTCGGAATCCTCGGGCGGATAATCGGTCAGGCGGAAGAATATCTCGCGGGTCGCAGCAGTCGCATCCGGACCGTTCGGCACATACCACGTGTCCGCCCCGCCCAGCCGCTCCAGCCGGTAATCGACCGGACCGTTGAGCGCGAGCACGTCGAGCCGCTGCTCGATCAACGCGATGAAAGGCAGGAAATGCTCGCGGTTGAGGCCGTCCTTATAGAGTTGGGACGGGGCGCGGTTCGAGGTGGTGACGATGCTCACCCCGTGGGTCTCGATCAGCGCGGTGAACAAGCGGCTCATGATCATCGCATCGGCCGAATTGTTGACCACCATCTCGTCGAACGCGAGGCATTTGAGATCGCGCGCGATCCCCGCTGCAACGGGGGCTAAAGGATCGCCGGTTTCCTTCTTGCGCTCGTCGCGGATGCGCGCGTGAACCTCGATCATGAACTCGTGGAAGTGCGCGCGGCGCTTGGCGGCGATGCCGAGCTGGTCGTGGAACAGGTCCATCAGCATCGACTTGCCGCGCCCCACACCGCCCCACAGATACACCCCGCGCGGGCTGGCGGGCTTGCTTCCGAGCAGGCGCGAGAACAGGCTGGGCCGGGCGTCGGCCTCGAGCTCGTCCTGCAAGGTGGCGAGGCGGCGGGCGGCGGCGGCCTGTTCGGGATCGGGGCGCAATTCGCCCACGGTGATCAGCGCTTCGTAGGCGGTGTGTACGTCCACCCTAGACCCTGCCCATAACTATGATCCGCTCGTGCTGAGCCTGTCGAAGCACCCCCGCTGGGCTAGCGTTGCGCATGTCCTTCGACAAGCTCCGGATGAGCGGGTGTGGGTTATCTGGAATGGGGAAATTACTTTGCGCTCGGCTTCCGAATGGTCCCCGAAAACGCCGCGATCAGTTCGCCCTCTTGCTCGACTACCCCGCGCAGGAACACCAGCCGCCGGGTTTCCTTGAGCAGTTCGGTCACCGCGTCGCACGGCCGGTCGGCCAGCCCCCCGCCGATGAACTGGGTGCTGAGATCGAGCGTCACCGCGGTGCCCGCCTCGATGATGCCCAGCATCCGCGAACACGCGAACAGCCCGACGTCGATCAGCGACAGCACCGTGCCGCCGTGGAGCACGCCCTTGAGGTTGGTATGGTGATGTTCGGGAAACATCCGCAACCGCGCCTTGCCGTCGGGATCGGTGCGGACGATCAGCTTGCTGAACATCCACGTGTTAAAGCGCGTCTCGTCGATCAGCTGCCAGGTAAACCAGCCCGGGTTTTCGGGATCAGGCAGCGATTCGAAGCCGGGCCTCGGCTCGACTGAACCGCGATTGCTCATCCTGCACTTGTCCTGCTTTTCGTAGGCGCAACTTAGTACAAGCTGGCTACACGCGGCTTGCAATTGGCGCAAGTTGGGCCTTGTTGCCCTGAATTGGTATGATAAACCTCTATCCAATTAGTGGTTACGTCAGAGGCGTGGGGAAGGCGATCATGAAATCGATCCTGCGTGCCGGTTGTCTGTCGCTTCTGGCGGTTCTCGCCTTCTCTGCAGGCGCATCGACGCAGGCCGCGCCCTCACCAAAAAAGTCTCTCTGCAAGGCACATTTCATCGGGCCGCTTGAAGGTGTGTTCGAGGACGACGGTTACATTTTCAGGCTGTCCAAGAAATACACTTTTATTGATCAGAATTGTGTCGAGTGGAGCGTTCCACCAAAAGCACCCGTCGATGGTGCGTCGATCCCGCGACCCTTGTGGTCATTGATCGGCGGACCTTTCGAGGGGAAATACCGCAACGCTTCGGTCATTCACGACTGGTTCTGCGACAGACGGTCACGCCCGTGGCTGGCCGTGCATCGAATGTTTTTTACCGCGATGCTGGCCAACGGGGTCGATCCCATCTTGGCCAAAATCATGTACTTCGGAGTTTTTGCTCGCGGGCCGCGCTGGTCGACGGCGACAGTGCGCAGCAGTCGCATCGACATCAGAGACTGCCCCGAGTGCGCCTCGGTCGGGGTCAAAAGCGACATGGATTCGGGAGCCCTTAAGTCCGAAGCGGATGCACGGCAACTGCGGCAGATGGAGTTCAATCATTCGGTGGAGAAGATTCCGGAGGCTGCGCTGCAGCAGTTCGAGGCAAAAATCTATGCGGGGGAAGTCACGACGCCCGAGCAAATCGAGGCGTTCGTCGATGGGCTGAGGCCCAAGGCGCAAACCTGTCCGACCGGCTATCGACCGACCGGATCAGGCAACATCTGCGAACCGAAGCCCTAGCCCAGCGCGCGCTCCGCGGTCATCTTCTTGATCTCGGCGATTGCCTTGGCCGGGCTGAGGCCCTTGGGACAGACGTTGGCGCAGTTCATGATCGTGTGGCAGCGGTACAGCCGGAACGGATCTTCCAGTTCGTCGAGCCGCTCGCCGGTCATCTCGTCGCGGCTGTCGGCCAGCCAGCGATACGCCTGGAGCAGGATCGCCGGGCCGAGGAACTTGTCGCTGTTCCACCAATAGCTGGGGCACGAGGTGCTGCAGCAAGCGCACAGGATGCACTCGTACAGTCCGTCGAGCTTCTCACGCTGTGCCGGGCTCTGGAGCCGTTCCTTACCCGAGGGCGTGGTGCTGACGGTTTGCAGCCACGGCCGGATCGAGGCGTATTGCGCATAGAAGTGGGTGAAATCGGGGACCAGGTCCTTGATCACGTCCATGTGCGGCAAGGGCGTAATGCGGATGTCACCCTTGAGGTCTTCGATCGCGGTGGTGCAGGCCAAGCCGTTGCGGCCGTTCATGTTCATCGAGCACGATCCGCAGATCCCCTCGCGGCACGAACGGCGGAAGGTGAGCGTCGGATCCTGTTCGGACTTCATCTTGATCAGCGCATCGAGCACCATCGGCCCGCACGTACCCAGATCGACCTCGAACGAATCGTAACGCGGGTTCTCGCCGCTGTCGGGATCGTAGCGATAGACGGTGAATTTCTTCACTTTGCCAGACGCGCCTTCGGCTTTGAACTGCCGGGCCTTGCCGTTGATCCGGCTGTTCTTGGGAAGGACGAATTGAGCCATGCCGAATGTCCCTGGGTCGCGTGTCAGAAGCCATCAATAGCGAATGTGCGGGCAGGGGCAAGCCGCTAGGTGGCGGCCTGCACGTTGGTACATGTTTGCCCGACGAGGTGCAG
>JANMQW010000337.1:0-6593 GCA_031370725.1 Novosphingobium sp. | reverse complement strand
ACGAACCGGGCGAGGCTTTTGTCGGTGATCTTCATCTCGCACAGCTTGCCCGACTTGGCCTTGAACCGCAGCTTGAGGACATTGCCCGTGACCGCGGCGTGGCGCATCCGCAGGGTTGTCGCGCCGAAACTCTGGTTGGCCTTGGCGTAAATTTCGTTGCCGACGCGGATCCCGCCGGTATCGAGCAGCCGCACAATGCTGGCCACCGCGCGCTCCTGCGACAAGCTAGGCGACTTGAGATCGTCCTCGACCCGCTTTCTGACCAGCGGCAACAGGCGCCCGAATTGCGCGGTAGAATCGAACTTTTCGCCTTCCTTGTGTGCGCGGAAATCGGGGTGATAGCGGTATTGTTTGCGCCCCTTGGCGTCGATCCCTGTCGCCAGCAGATGGCCGTTGTCCGCGGGGCAAAACCAGGCATCGCCATAGGCCGGGGGCAGCGCAATGCGGTTGAGGCGGTCGATTTCGTCGCGATTGGTCACGCGCAAGCCCGCCGCATTGAAATAGGCCCAGCCGCTCCCGGCCTTACGCCGGGTCAGCCCCGGCAAGCCGTCGTCGCAATAGATGAGGCGCGATTTGCCCGCGCGGATGGTGGTTGTGTTCATGGTCCGCGAACGGCTTTGCCCCGCTGCGGTTCCCCCCCTTCCTTTCGCAACAAGGCCCGCTATATACGCGCCGCCTGCTGGGGCGTCGCCAAGTGGTAAGGCAGCGGCTTTTGATGCCGCCATTCGCAGGTTCGAATCCTGCCGCCCCAGCCAGTTTGATATTATCGGTTTCCCACCCGAACTCCGGCATCTTTCAGTTTCGCCCCTGCAGCTTTCCCCTCGCAATCACCTGAGCCTGAATTTCGGCGGCGCCTTCGAAGATGTTGAGAATGCGCGCGTCACACAAGACGCGGCTTATTTCGTATTCGAGCGCATAGCCATTGCCGCCGTGAACCTGGAGCGCGGCGTCGGCGTTGGTCCAGGCAGTGCGCGCGGCGAGCAGTTTGGCCATCCCCGCCTCGATGTCGCAGCGGCGGCCCAGGTCCTTGGTACGGGCGGCGGCATACGTCAGCTCGCGCGCCAGCACGATGTCGACGTGCATCATCGCCAGCTTGTCCGAAACGCGCGGAAACTCGATGATCGGTCGGCCGAATTGTCTGCGATCGGTGGCGTAGCGAAAGGCCAGCTCTAATGCCCGGCGCGCCACCCCGACCGCGCGCGCGGCTGTTTGAATCCGCGCGCCTTCGAAGGTCTGCATCAGCTGCTTGAACCCGGCGCCTTCGCGCCCGCCGAGCAGGGCGTCGGCGGGGGCCGCAACGCCATCGAACTGCAGCGCGTATTCGCGCATCCCGCGATAACCGAGTACCTCGATCTCGCTTCCGCTCAGCCCATCGTCGGGAAACGGATCGGCTTCGCTGCCACGCTGCTTGGGGACCAGCAGCAGCGAAAGCCCGGCATAGCCCTTGTCTGGCAGCGTCCGCACCATGATTGTCATGAGATCGGCGCGCACGGCGTGGGTGATCCAGGTCTTGGCGCCATCGATCCGCCACCCGGCTAGGGTGCGGGTCGCCCGTGTCGCCAGGCTGGCCATGTCCGATCCGGTATCGGGCTCGGTGAAGACCGCTGTCGGCAGCACCTCTCCGCTGGCGATCCGCGGCAGCCATTGCGCCTTTTGCTCAGGCGTGCCTCCCAGCATGATCAGCTCGCCCGCGATTTCGGAGCGGGTGCCAAGCGAGCCGGTGCCGATCCACCCGCGCGACAATTCCTCGGTGACAACGCACATCACCAGCTTGCCCAACCCCAGCCCGCCGAATTCCTCGGGGATGCACACCCCGAAGGTGCCCATATCGGCCATCGCCCGAACCAGGCCGTCGGGTATCAAGGCGTTGGCGAGGTGCCAGCCATGGGCGTGGGGGACGATGCGCTCGTCGGTGAAGCGGCGATACTGGTCGCGGATCGAATCGAGCATGGCATCGCCAAGCCCTTCGGAAACCGCGGCGCCCTCGCGCAGTAGATGCACCAGTCTCGCCCGTGACGCAGCGGTGTTTCCGGCGACGAGAAACGCGCGCACCGCCGGGTTCGCGGCAAGCAACTGCGCGCTGTCCTCTAAGCCCAGCGCCAACGGCCGGATGATCTCGTTCTGGCCCATCGGCAAGCCGCCGATCAACTGCGCGAGCGTCTCGCCCAGCCCGATCGCAAGCACCAGACCATCAGCCTCACTTGCTTCCCCCGCGTCGGTCAGCCGCTCGTGCCACGCCGCGAGCGCTTCCATGGCGGCACAGGCAGTCGCGATCCAGGCAAAGCCGTGCGCGACGTGCTGCTCGGCATCCAGCGTCGGACCCGCCAGCTGCGCGTGCAACGCGTCAAGTGCCGCATCGGCATATTCGGCCGCCGCGCGAACCGCACTTGGGACGTCGTCCATGATATTCCTTTGCGGGGGCAGATCTTTTACGTGGTCGGGTGGCTGAATACGGTGGCTGGAATGCCCGGCTGAGACAGGGCCTTCAATGAGCGATTATCGCCTGCCCTGCAATTCTGCAGACCTTGAAGCCCGGAAAAAACGGCAGTCCATCGCACATCGATGCTTGAATCACCCGAGGCTCACCGCCTACCATCAATTTACAGATGAGGCCGACCCTCTTCAAATCCACGCTCCGATCGGCGCAAAATCATCCGACAATGGAAGTTTTTCCTCCGGCTAAAAGAGGCATCGATATGCAGTCTGCCGAGCTTTCGCCGATCACATCATCGCTCAAGCCCAGCAACCACCCCTATCTCAACGGCGCGTGGACGCCGCAGCATGAAGAAGTAACCGCGTCCGAGCTCAAGGTGATCGAAGGCGCGATCCCGAGCGACATCGACGGCATTTATCTGCGCAATACCGAAAACCAGCTTCACCAACCGCTGGGGCGCTACCACCCGTTCGACGGCGACGGAATGGTTCACCAGATCGACTTTCATGGCGGCCGCGCCAGCTATCGCAACCGCTTCGTGCGCACGCGCTGTTTTCAAGCCGAGCAAACCGCGGGCGGATCACTGTGGGGTGGCTTGATGGACCCGCAGGGTACCTCGCTGCGCCCCGGCTTCGGCGCTCATGGCGGGCTCAAGGATTCGTCCAGCACCGACATTATCGTTAATGCGGGCAAGGCGATCTCGACCTTCTACCAATGTGGCGAGGGTTATGTACTCGATCCCACAACGCTCGATCAGCAGGGCACCGCGCCGTGGGTGCCGCTCGATGGCATTTCAGCCCATCCCAAGGTGGA
The DNA here is from genome assembly GCA_031370725.1 of Novosphingobium sp. GTDB lineage: Bacteria > Pseudomonadota > Alphaproteobacteria > Sphingomonadales > Sphingomonadaceae > Novosphingobium. The sequence goes on along the minus strand of JANMQW010000337.1, from coordinate 3,346 downwards.
TCAGCGCACCGGAGAACTGCTGTTTTTCAACTATTCGAAGTATGCCCCCTATATGCATTACGGCGTGGTCAATGCGGACGGGCAACTGGCGCACTACATCCCCGTGCCGCTGACTGGCCCGCGGCTGCCGCACGACATGACGTTCAGCGAGAACTGGTCGATCGTCAACGATCTGCCGCTGTTCTGGGACGCCGAACTGCTCAAGCGCGGCATCCATGCGGCGCGGATGCATGACGGCATGCCAGCGCGGTTCGGCCTGATTCCGCGCCACGGCCAGCCCGAAGATATCCGCTGGTTCGAAGCCGCGCCGACCTACATTCTCCACTTCCTGAACGCCTACGAAGAGGGTGACGAGGTGGTGATGGACGCCTATTTTCAGGACAATCCCCAGCCCCGGCCACTCCCGAACGCCGAAGGCTATGGCCATATGATGGCCTATGTCGACGAGCACAGTTTCCAGCCCAAGCTGCACCGCTGGCGTTTTAACCTGGCGGACGGCTCGACCCGCGAGGAGCGGCTTGACGACCGCGTGCTCGAATTCGGGATGATCGACAGCCGTGTCGCGGGCCGCAAGCACCGCTACATCTATTCGACCACCACCAAGCCCGGCTGGTTCCTGTTCAACGGCTTCGTCAAGCACGACCTCGAGACGGGCGCGTCGAGCGAGCTGATGCTGGCGGAAGGCCGCTATGCCGGCGAGGCCCCGTTTGCGCCGCGAGTCGGCGGGGTGGAGGAAGACAACGGCTATCTCGTCAGCTTCATCACCGACGAGAATAGCGGGACCTCCGAATGCATCCTGATCGACGCGAAGGACCTGGCGGCAGGCCCCGTGTGCCGGATCGCGCTGCCGCACAAGATTTCAAGCGGGACGCATTCGTGCTGGACCGAACGGCGGATGTTGGGCCTCACAGTCTAACGACCGGCATCCCGCTCTAACCGGCAACACGGACACCGGTTCGGGCGGTTGTGCTGCGCAACGCTGCGAATCGGCCGATCAGCCAGCTGCGGAACGCCGCGATGGCAGGATCGGCGAGGTCGTCTGCGTGGAGCTTGAGGTAATAGCCGTAGCCGTCTTCGATCACCGCGTCATAAGGCATGACAAGCAGCTCCTGCGCGATCTCCGCTGCGAACATATCGACATCGCCCAACATCACTCCGCCCGAAGTCATCGCGAATTTGGCAGAAGCAATCGCGGTATCGAAGGCCAAACCGTCGTGGGTCGAACCGGTGATCGCGCTGCGGCGCAGGTAATCGCTCCACAGCAGGTCGCGCGGCTGGTTGTCGAGCTTGAGGTGGAGCAATTCCTGCGACGCGAGGAAGCCGGCCATCTCCTGTCCCTGCGCGGCAAGGGCGGTGTGGGGTGAGCACAGCGGCGCGACCCGGACCATCCACAACAGATCGGTAACCCGGTCATCGATATTAGGCCGGTCATAAACGATTGCCATGTCCAGATTGGCTTGCGGCAAGCCGGTGACATTCGCGCTGGACACGTCGATCCGGATTTCGGGATGATCGTGGCGAAATTCGCCCAGCATCGGCATGAACATCTGGTGGAGCAGCGTAGGCGGCACGTGCAGGCGCATCGCTCGTCCGGGCACGCCGTCAGCGCGGATCGCGTTCATCGTCTGCTCGATCCGCTCTAGCGACTTGTTCACTACCCCGAGCAACTCCTCACCCGCCGGGGTCAGTGCCAGACGCCCCGACTCGCGATCGAACAACTGCTTGCCGAGCAGGTCTTCAAGCGCACCGACATGCCGGCTCATCGCGCTCTGCGAAACCGAGAGCGCGGCAGCCCCGCCGGTGAAGCTGAGATGTGTGCCCACAGCCTCGAATGCGCGCAATGCATTGAGCGGGAGCCAGCGGCGATTCATAAGGTCCTTGCTCGGAATGGTCGTGGCTTTCTTGTCTACCGACATCGCCATATCAGGGGTGTTCGCTGTCGAGCTTCAAATAGACTGACTTTTTGAGATAGGCATATGCCTAAAGTTGATCTTGATCGGCGCTCGCACCCGGTCACTAAGAAGGCAGACGGGCTTCGGGGAGATCGGCAATGTCAGACTTGGCATGGATTGCCGGACAGTTTGCTGCACGCCGCGCCGATCACGCGCTGCCGCAGGGGCTTTACAACGATCCGCGCGCCTTCGATTTCGATATGACCGCGATATATGGTCACAGCTGGCTGATGGCTGGGTTCGAATGCGAATTGCCCAAGCCTGGCAGCTATATGGCGATGATGGTCGGAAAGTGGCCCGTGCTGATCACCCGCGACCGGCATGGCGAGATTCGCGCGTTTCACAATTCGTGCCGCCATCGAGGGTCGATCGTGTGCCAACCGGGGCACGGCTCGGCGGCGCGGCTCGTCTGCCCGTATCATCGCTGGACTTATGATCTCGATGGCTCGCTGCTGGCGGCCGGTCGGATGCCGCCGGGGTTTGACAAGGGCGAGCATGGGCTGAAGCCGGTGGCGATTGAATGCATCGCCGGGGCCATTTTGATCTGCCTGGCCGATGTGCCGCCCCCGATCGATGCGTTCCGCGACAAGTTTGCCGCCTATGCGGCGCCGCATAACTTCAAGAATGCCAAGCTCGCCGCCTCGGGCGTGCTGGTCGAAAATGCCAACTGGAAGCTGGTCGTGGAAAACGCGCGTGAATGCTACCACTGCGCCACCGGCCACATGGAGCTTTCGAAGCCGTTTCCGGTCGGCATGTCGAAGCATTTCGATTCGAGCGAGAACGCGCGCAATCTCGAATTCGAGCGCAGGATGGAGAGCCTCGGGCTGCCCCAGACCCCGGTCGAAGGGCCGGGATGGCAAGTCGCCCGGTTTGCGCTCAACGAGGGCTGCGTCTCGATCTCGGTCGATGGACAGCACCTTTCGAGCAAGCTGATGTGCGATATCGATGGGGGCGATCTGGGCTCGATGCGCTGGGCAATCGATCCGCACCTGTTCGGCCATGCCGCCGCCGACCACACCTTTATGTTCAGTGCCATGCCGGTTGGCCCGTGCGAGACACACGTGTTCAGCAAATGGCTGGTCCACAAGGATGCGGTGGAGGGGGTAGACTATCACCTCGACCAGCTGACCGACCTGTGGACCCGCACCAACGATCAGGACAAGTGGCTGACCGAGAACAACCAGCTGGGGGTGAACAGCCCCGGCTATACCCCTGGACCCTATTCGCAGGATGCCGAAATGCTCGCCCAGCGTTTTACCGACTGGTATTGCGATACCGCCAACGCCTACCTTGCCGCCCATGTCGATTGATCCGCCCCCCGGCGTGAGGCCGGAAACGCTCGCGGTATCGTTTGGTTACGATCCGCACAGCGCATCGGGATCGGTCAAGGCCCC
>JANMQW010000321.1:0-10572 GCA_031370725.1 Novosphingobium sp. | reverse complement strand
CAAAACAGACTCGGAAAGGACGCCATCATGGATTTCGAACCCACAGAACGTCAGGTCTTCTGGCGCGACCGCGTCCGCCAGTTCATCGAGAACCATGTCCGCCCGCGGATGGTCGATTACTACAAACAGCAAGCAGAGGGCGAGCGCTGGAAGGTGCTGCCGGTGGTCGAAGAGGAAAAGGCCCGAGCCAAGGCGCAGGGCATCTGGAACCTGTTCATGCCGCCGCAGTTTGGCCGCACGCACATCGACGACACCTTCGAATTCGACGGTCCGGGCCTGACCAACCTCGAATATGCGCTGTGCGCCGAGGAAATGGGCCGCTGTGGCATGGCCAGCGAGGTCTTCAATTGCTCGGCGCCCGATACCGGCAACATGGAAGTGTTCCACCGCTATGGCACCCGCGAGCAGAAGGACAAGTGGCTCAAGCCGCTGATGGAGGGCGAAATCCGCTCGGCTTTCCTGATGACCGAGCCCGCGGTCGCATCGTCCGATGCGACCAACGTCGAATGCTCGATCAAGCGTGACGGTGACGAGTATGTGATCAACGGGCGCAAGTGGTGGTCGTCGGGCGCGGGCGATCCGCGCTGCAAGATCGCGATCGTCATGGGCAAGACCGATTTCGAGGCCAAGCGCCACGCCCAGCAATCGATGGTGCTGATGGAGCTTGATGCGCCGGGCGTCGACATTATCCGCCACCTGCCGGTGTTCGGCTATGACGATGCGCCTCATGGGCACATGGAAATCCAGCTCAACAACGTCCGCATCCCCGCCACCAACATGCTGCTGGGCGAAGGTCGCGGGTTCGAGATCGCGCAAGGCCGGCTCGGGCCGGGGCGCATCCATCACTGCATGCGCACCGTAGGGGTTGCCGAGGAAGCACTGGCCAAAATGGCCAAGCGGCTCCAATCGCGCACCGCGTTCGGCAAGACCATCGCCGAGCAGAGCGTGTGGGAAGAGCGCGTTGCCCGCGCCCGGATCGACATCGAGATGACCCGCCTGCTGTGCCTCAAGGCCGCCGACATGATGGACAAGGTCGGCAACAAGGCGGCTGCTGGCGAAATCGCGATGATCAAGGTCCAGGCGCCCAACATGGCGCTGCGGATCATCGACGATGCGATCCAGGCGCACGGCGCAGGCGGCGTTTCGGACGACTTCGGGCTCGCCTCGGCGTGGGCCCACCAGCGCACGCTGCGCCTGGCTGACGGCCCTGACGAGGTTCATTCGCGCGCGGTTGCCCGGATCGAGTATGCCCGTCACGCGCCCAAGCCGGGCAACGACGCGGCGGACTTCAGTTCGGGGGATATTGGAGCTTCGCGCTAGCACTTTTCCCCTCCCGCATGCGGGAGGGGGAGCGAGACGTGGCCGCCTGCGGCCTAGTCGCGGCGGGGTGGGCCCGCGGCCCAGCGCTACGCGCCCCACCCCTAATCCCTCCCGCATGCGGGAGGGGGATCCGAACGGAGTTACACAATGACCAAAGCCGCCATCCTCGAAGCACTCGGTCAGCCATTGCGGATCGATGACGTCACGATCGACAACCCCGGCCCGCACGAAGTGCTGATCCGGACTGCCGCCTGCGGGCTATGCCATTCGGACCTCCACTTTATCGAGGGCTCCTACCCTCACCCGCTTCCCGCGATCCCCGGCCACGAGGCTGCCGGAATCGTCGAAAAGGTCGGCAGCGAAGTCCGCACGGTGAAGGTTGGCGATGCGGTGGTGACCTGCCTTTCGGCATTCTGCGGACATTGCGAATTCTGCGTCACGGGCCGCATGGCGCTGTGCATGGGCGGCGATACCCGCCGCGCACCCGGCGCTGCGCCGCGGATCACCCGCTCATCCGACGGGAGCCCGGTCGGCCAGATGCTCAACCTCTCGGCATTTGCCGAGCAAATGCTGGTCCACGAACATGCCTGCGTGCGGATCAACCCCGATATGCCGCTCGATCGCGCGGCAATCATCGGCTGCGCGGTGACCACCGGCGCGGGCACGATCTTCAACGCCTGCAAGGTCACCCCCGGCGAGACCGTGGCGGTGATCGGCTGCGGCGGAGTCGGCCTGGCCACGATCAACGCCGCCAAGATTGCGGGCGCCGGAAGGATCATCGCCGCCGACCCGATGCCCGAAAAGCGCGCGTTGGCGATGAAGCTGGGCGCGACCGATACGATCGACGCGCTGGCCAACGACGCCGCCGCCTCGATCGTCGAGATGACCAAGGGCGGGGTGGATCATGCCATCGAGGCGGTTGGCCGCCCAGCTTCGGCTGCGCTGGCGGTCGCATCGCTCCGCCGCGGCGGCACCGCTACAATCCTCGGGATGATGCCGCTGAACGAAAAGGTCGGGCTTTCAGCAATCGATCTGCTCTCGGGCAAGAAGCTGCAGGGCGCGATTATGGGGATGAACCACTTCCCGGTCGACCTGCCGCGGCTGGTCGATTTCTACTTGCGCGGGCTGCTCGATCTCGATTCGATCATCGCCGAACGCATTCCGCTAGCGGGCATCAACGAAGGCTTCGAGACGATGAAAAAGGGCGATTCCGCGCGCAGCGTGATCGTGTTCGACCAATGACCCCCGCTCCGACCGACGCCCGCGCCGCAATCGATGCCGAGACCGCCTTCGTCGGCACCGTGGTGCCTGAAGGTGCGGACAAGCTCGATGCCGCCAAACTGACCGCTTGGATGAACGCCAACGTCGAGGGTTTTCGCGGACCTGTCGAAGTCTCCAAATTCAAGGGCGGCCAGTCCAACCCGACCTATCGGATCGACAGCCCCAGCGGGCGGTACGTGTTGCGGCGCAAACCGCACGGGCCGTTGCTGCCCTCGGCCCACGCGGTCGACCGCGAATTCAAGGTCCAGGCCGGGCTTTACCCCACCGGGTTCCCGGTCAGCCGCCAATATGGTCTGTGCACCGACGATAGCGTGCTGGGGACGTGGTTCTATGTGATGGGTATGGTCGATGGACGCACGATCTGGAACGGCGCGATGCCCAGCGCCACGCCCGAACAGCGCAGCGCCACCTATTTCGCGATGATCGACACCCTCGCGCAGCTGCACAACACAGATGTCGCAGCAGCAGGCCTCGAAAGCTTCGGCAAGCCGGGCAACTATTTCGGCCGCCAGGTCGATCGCTGGACCAAGCAGTACAAGCTGGCCGAGACCGAGACGATGCCCGAGATGGAGCGGTTGATCGCTTGGCTCCCCGCAACGCTGCCCGAACAGACCCGCACCAGCGTGGTCCACGGCGACTATCGCATCGACAACATGATCTACGCGCACGACCGGCCCGAAGTGCTCGCGGTGCTCGATTGGGAGCTATCCACGCTGGGCGATCCGCTGGCCGATTTCACTTATGTCAGTATGGCGTGGGTAACCGAGAACGCGGGCCGCTCAGGCGTGGCCGATCTTGATCGGCAGGCGCTCGGCATTCCCGAGCTCGCCGAAGTGGTGACGCGCTATTGTGCGGCGACGGGACGAGAAGGGGTGCCCGACATGAACTGGTACTTCGCTTACAACTTCTTCCGCCTCGCCGGGATCATGCAGGGCATCAAGAAACGCGTGATCGACGGGACGGCCTCTTCCTCTCACGCCAAGGCGATGAGCGAACGCGTTTTGCCGTTGGCCGAAAGGGCGTGGGAGTTCGCGCTCAAAGCGGGCGCCTCGGCCTAAAAACCCCTCTGCCACTTTACCGCCACGCCCTTGTCGTCGGGCAGGCTGGCGATATGGCCCGGGTCCTTGCGGTAGAACATGCTGGCTGAGGCATCACCGCCCCACAGCTCTCCACGCCACGCCAATTCGCCGATCAGTTCGCGACCGCTGGGGGTCAGCGCAAACGTGCTGGTAGCGAACGCCGGGCTAAGCGTGGCGTAATCGTAATCGACCGGCAGATTGAGCCGCACCCCGCCGCGCTCTACGCGCAGCGGCTGGGCAATCCGCAGCGCCAGCCGGTCGCTGGCGGCAAACACGCCAAGTTTCTCCAGATCGATCGCAAATGCCTGGCTCAGCAGCCGCCCGCCGGTGATCGTCCCGCCACGCCCGGGCATGGTGTAGGCGCCGCGCCAACTTGCACCCAGCCGCAGGTCGGAGCGCAAGCTCCACCCTGCCCGCGCATCGACGAACGCGCTGTCCGCCCCGCCCCGACCCAGCGCATCGTGGAACCGCGCACCCAGCACGGTGCGATCCTCGCGCAGCCACGATCCTCCCAACGCGGCGTCGACAGTGCCCCAGCGGCGATCGAGCGTCAGACCGATCCGCTGCACCCGCTCGTCCTCGCTGCGCAGCCGCAGTTCACCCACGAACCGTTGGGGCGCAGTCAGCGCGAAGCCGGTTTCGCCACTCACCGTCAGCCCGAACCCGCCCAGCATCTGGCGAAAAGCCAATGCGGTCTTGTCCGTGGACAGGAACCCGAGATCTTCGCCCGGCGCTCCGGCAACGAAAAACGCAGGGCTCCGCGCGCCCTGCAACTGCGCAACCAGCCCGTCGGCGCCCTGACGGAAGCCGAACGCCACTTGCCGCCCCGGCGCGAGCTGCGCGGTGAGACTGGCGGCCAGCACTCGCGCGTGTTCGGCATCACGCAGGCCCAGCCGCAGCGGGGCGAGAGCGGTTACCCCCCGCCGCCCATCGATGGTGAATCCCAGCGCCAGTCGGTCGTTGCCGGCGGCGAGATAACGCGATTGCCCGGTCAGTGCACTGGTCAGCCGCGGCTGCACCGCGGCATCGCGCAGCTGGCCTGCGAAATTCACCACGTAGGCGCGCGAATAACCGTCGAGGATTACTGCGCCCAGCTTGCCTTGGGTCCCCGCGTCGCCCATCGCGCCCGAGGTGACAATCATGGTATCGCCCAGCGGCACCAGCGAGGTCGATCCGGCCAGCGTAGCCGCACCTTGCGGCGCGAACGCGTTGGCAATGTCGAGGATGCCGCGGCCATAGACCGGGTCGGTCCCCATCGCGCCCGCATCGCGCGCGGTGCGCAGCAAGAGGTCGACGATTTGCTGTCCGGTCAGGTTAGGAAACGCTTGCGCTACCAGCGCCACCGCGCCGACTATCTGCGGAGTGGAAAAGCTCGTCCCACTGACCACCGTGACGAACTGCGATCCGTTGCGCGTGGTGACCTTGATCTGACCGTTTTCGTAAACGCAGCAGACGTTTTCACCCAGAGCGTTGAGATAGGCGCTGGCAAAGCTCCCCGCCTTGTTGGCGAAGGCGGAAATCACCCCCTGATCGTTAACCGACCCGGCGATAATAACATTGCCGCTGCCCGCGTTGACCGTGCTCGAGGCAAACGGATCGGGCTCGTTCTTGTTGACCGCGGGATCGGTTGAATCGCCGCCGTTGCCTGCTGCGACGACAACCACCACGCCCGCCGTGGCGGCGCGGGCGATGGCGGCGCGCAAGTTGGCGTTGATGTTCGATCCGCCGATCGACAGGTTGATGACCCGCGCCCCGGCATCGACCGCGCGGTTAATCCCCGCTGCGATCGAATCGTCGGAGAACTTGCACCCCGAATCGGGGTTACTAGCGGTCTGAGTAGCGCAGCTGCCCGGCGAATCGATCCGCAGCGCCTGAATCGTCGCGTCGAAGGCAATGCCGAGAATCCCGCTGCCATTGCGCGCGGCGGCGGCGATCAGCGCGATCTGGGTGCCGTGATTGTCCTCGGCGGTGATCCCGCGGTTTCCCGCGACGTCGGCAGAGGCGGCCGAAATGCGCCCGGCAAACTCGGGGTTCGACGGATCGATCCCGGTATCGACGATCGCCAGCGTCACCCCCTTGCCGGTCGCGCCCGCGGTCCACGCAGGGATCACTCGGTGGAACGATGGGCCATCGGACATGCGGTATTCAGCGGTGTCGAACGACGAGGTGGGGGCCGGAGTGGGCGTCGGGCTGGGTGCTGGCGAAGGTGACGGGCTGGGAGTAGGCACCGGCGAAGGTGTTGGGGTAGGCGTCGGAGCGGGCGCAGGTACCGGCGCGGGCGTGCTCGAAATCGGCGGGCTGCCACCTCCCCCGCCGCACCCGGCCAACAAGGCAACCGCGGCACTCATGGCGCCGAGCGAAAGGGTCAGGCGGGAAGATCGCGAAGCAGTGAACATCCGATGGCCAGTCCTATAGGATCGCAAGCGGCGCGCCTAGCAGCGGAACGCTGGCCAATGGCTGAACGGCGTACGGGCTGCTTGATGCGCGCCGGACCACCCGCTAGGCCGCGCGGCGCAACAGGAGGCCACCATGCACGACCAACTCGCCGCTGCGATCGAAAGCGCGTGGGACGCGCGCGACAGCGTCACCCCCGGCAGCAGCGATACGCGCGCCGCGGTCGACCAGGCGCTTGACCTGCTCGACAGTGGCCAGGGACGCGTCGCCGAACCTGACGGCAAAGGCGGCTGGCAAATCAACCAATGGCTCAAGAAGGCGGTGCTGCTGTCGTTCCGGCTCAATGACAACGCGGTCATGGCCTACGGCTCGGCCGGTGCGCCGTCGTTCGACAAGGTGCCGCTCAAATTCACCGGATGGGACGAGGCCCGCTTTCGCGCAGCGGGGATCCGCGCGGTGCCCGGCGCTATCGTCCGCCGCGGGGCGCATGTCGGGCGCAACGTCGTGCTGATGCCCAGCTTCGTCAACATCGGCGCCAATGTCGGCGATGGGACGATGATCGATACCTGGGCCTCGGTCGGATCGTGCGCACAAGTCGGCAAGAACTGCCATATCTCGGCGGGGACCGGGATCGGCGGGGTGCTCGAACCGATGCAGGCCAACCCGACGATCATCGGCGACAACTGCTTCATCGGCGCGCGATCCGAGATCGTCGAGGGCGTGATCGTCGGCGAAGGCTGCGTGGTCGCCATGGGGGTGTTCATCACCGCGACCAGCAAGATCGTCTATCGCGACACTGGCGAGGTCATCACCGGCCATATCCCGCCGTTCAGCGTGGTCGTCCCCGGCGCGCTGCCCGGCAAGTCCTTGCCCAACGGCAACCCCGGCCCGTCGCTGGCCTGCGCGGTGATCGTCAAGACGGTCGATGCGCAGACCCGCGCCAAGACCGCAATCAACGAACTGCTGCGCGATTAGAGTTTGGCCGCTGCCATTAACGGCCCGCCCGCACCTTTCTGGAGCAGTACCGCAGTGCGCAACGCGGGGTCCTTGGGCGCCGCAACGGCAAAGTGCAGCGCCTTGCCGGTCCATACCCCGGCTTCGCGCAAGCCGGTGACGATGTTGCGATGGGGCAGGGTGCGTCCGCCATTCTCGCCAGCCTTGACCGGCACCGCACGCTCACGTGGATCATAGGTGACCACAAGCACGGTGGCCGGACCGCCCTGCCCCGCTCCTACGGTGAAACCTGCGGCATCGCGTACAATTGCAGGTCCGCCGCGAAGGCCGCCCACGCTGGCGACCGCCCGGTTCAACTGCCCGCGATCGGCTCCGACCAGCGCCTTGCTGCCGTTGATCACTACTTGCGGGGTGTAGACCCCATCGCTTTGCCCGCTGCGCTGGTAGGCGCGCTGGCGTTCGGTGAACGCGGGCTGGGCAAAGGTATCTTTCCAACCGAGCTGATCCCAATACGTGACCGCATAGCTGAGCGCGAGGACATCGGGCCGCGCGGTGGCGAGGGCGTTGACGTTGGCGTTGGCCGGCGGACACGACGAGCAGCCCTGGCTTTGGAACAGTTCGATCACGATCGGGCCGGCACCCGGCTCTGCGGCTTGGGCCTGGGTGATGGCTTCGGGCGCCGACGAACACGAAGCGAGAAGGGCGAACACCGCGAACAGGCTGGTTTTTTGCAGGGTCATGGTTCCATTTCGCAATCTGGCCGCGGAAGGTTACACTGGCGCTCTAAGAATACCGAGTATGGAACTAACCGCCCTTCGTGGCGTAGGGTTGTCCGCAGAGTCGAACAAGAAACAAGCAGTAGGAGGGCACTAAAATGGAACGCCAGGGCGACGAAGTTCACATCGAAACCAACGAGGCACGCGGCGGATCGACTCCGCACATCGTCCGCTATGTGCTGGCCATCAGCCTGCTGCTGGCAATCGCGGCGATGACTTTCATCTGGGTGACCGGCGCGGCTTCAACCGCACAAGCCGATCAGAACGGCCCAGTCAGCGGCCAGGCGACGCCTGCGCCGCAATAACCAGATGGCGAGCGGATTGAGCAACGGCCAGAGCGTCACTTGGACCTGGGGCGAAGGTACCGCGCATGGCACCGTGACCGAACGCTTCGAACGGCGCGTGTCGCGAACCATAAAGGGAAAACGGATCGTCCGCGCCGGAACCCCCGACAACCCCGCTTATCTCGTCGAACAGGCCGATGGCGACAGGGTGTTGAAGCGCGGGTCCGAACTGACCGCTGGGCAGTGACGTCGCTCGACCGCTTTTTAGACGCCCAAAACGACGTTTACCCGCAAGCACTGAGGGAATTGTGCAGCGGGTTAAAGTCGAGCCACTGGATGTGGTTCGTCTTCCCCCAGATCGCAGGTCTGGGCAGCAGTCCTACTGCGCGGCATTTTGCGATCCGCGATCTAGCTGAAGCACAGGAGTATCTTGCGCATGATTTGCTCGGCGCAAGGATTGGCGAGGCGACCGCGGCGGTCACTGCGTGGTCTGGACAGCGAACCCTTTCAGAGATTTTCGGGACGATCGATTCGCTCAAGTTCGTCAGCTGCATGACCTTGTTCGAAGCGGCGAGCGGCACGTCCACTCGGGGTGACTTCGGTCAAGCACTTGACGTCCTTGTCGACGGCACGCGGGACCGCCGGACCCTCGCGCTGATCGTCACCCCACATTAACGCGAGTGACCCCTTGTCCCAGCTTCTGCTCCAGCTTCTGATATCGACGGGAATGGTCATCCTCACAGTAGGCATCCATGGGCTGGGTCTCGCGCTGCTTGCGCGAGGGGTTTCGGGCGAACGTCATGCCGAGGAAGTCCACCACCTGCCGCCACTTTCGCTGCGCGGGGCGGTCTTCACTTTGATCACCGTGCTGTCGCTGTTTTTGCTCCACGGCATCGAAATCTGGAGCTATGCTTCGCTCTACACGCTCATCGACGCGTTCAGGGATTTCGAAGAAGCGCTGTATTTCTCGACGATCAGCTACGCCGCGATCGGATACGGCGATGCATTGCTGCAACCGGAATGGCGTTTGCTCGGGGCGATCGAGGGGATCAACGGGGTAATCCTGCTCGGCTGGTCGACCGCGTTTTTCGTCAATCTGCTGATGCGCCTACGGCGCTAGCCGCCCGCTGACTGCGTGGCGTTAGCTTGCCCCTGACAGCGCACCGCTAGCCGCCGATCGTCACCGCTCTGGTCTCGATCGGCGGATTGCTACGGTGCGCAGCCGCATAGGCTTCCGCTGCGCGCAACACGCGCATCGTGTTGCGGCTGGAAATCTTCTCGAGATCGGCCTGCGAGTACCCGCGCCGCGCCAGTTCGGCGAACAGGTTGGGATAGGCAGATACGTCGTCAAAGCCCTTGGGCGTCTCGTCGGTTCCGTCAAAATCGCCGCCGATGCCGACATGGTCGATGCCGATCCGCTTGACGATATAGTCGATGTGATCGGCGATCTGGGTGACGCTCACCGCAGGGGCAGGATGCGCCGCAGTCCACGCTGCCAGCGCGGGTGCCACGCGATCGGCAAACCCGGTGTGGAGCGATTTGAGCCGCGCCTCCTCTCCCGCGCGATCCGCAGCCCATCCGCGATAGTCCTCGCTAACGAAGTTGAGCACCGCGGTGACCATCACCATCCCGCCGTTGGCTTTGAGCCGGTCGAGCACCGCATCGGGCACATTGCGAGGATGACCATCGAGCGCGCGCGCGTTGGAGTGAGTGAACACCACCGGTGCGCCCGCGACATCGAGCGCATCGTTCATGGTACCTTCGGAGCAGTGGCTCAGATCGACCAGCATCCCCAGTCGCTGCATCTCGCGCACCACCTGCTTGCCGAAATCGCTCAAGCCACCGTTAATGGGAACGTCGTTCGACGAATCCGCCCAGGCGGTAGTCTTGTAATGCGCCAGGGTCATGTAGCGCGCGCCCAGCGCGTGCATCTGGCGCAGCAACGCGAGCGATCCACCGATCGAACCGCCGCCCTCCATCCCGATCAACGAGGCGATCTTGCCCGCCTTCCACGCGCGCTCGACGTCTCCCGCGCTCGTGGCCAGCACCATCTCGCCGGGATAATATGCGACCAGCCGCTTGATCGTGTCGATCTGCTCGATCGTCTGGCGCACCGCCTCGGGTTCGGGCAACTTGTAGTCGACGTAGACCGACCAGAATTGCGCGCCGACTCGGCCCTTTTTCAGCCGCGCGAGATCGGTGTGCATGGCGACCTTGCCATTGCGGGCGGTGTTGCGGGTGTCGGTGAAGTCGAACCCTTCGAGCATGTCGCCGGTCCGGTCGCGCAACTGTTCGGGCACGTCGTTGTGCCCGTCCCACACCGGCGCGGCTTTTAGCGCGGCGGCGGCCACTTGCTCGGGGGTTTTCGGCGCGGCCAGCGCGGGCGTGGCGAGGATCAGGGCGAGCGGCAGGAGCGCGGTGCGGTTCATATCCGCTGCGATGCCACCGGGCGGTGGTTTAGGAAAGCGCTTCGGGTTAAGCGCC
>JANMQW010000304.1:0-7505 GCA_031370725.1 Novosphingobium sp. | reverse complement strand
GGTCAGGTCGTACTGTTTGTTGAGGTCGGTGATCCCCCAGCGCCGCGCGCGGCCGCGCTCGTCGTCGTTGCGGAACAGCAGGCGGCCCTTGAACTGGCCGCCGACGCAGCGCAGCGCGGCGGCGGCAAGCACGCCCTCGGGCGCGCCGCCGGACCCCATGTACATGTCGATCCCGGTCGATTCGTCGGTGGTTGCGATCACCCCCGCCACATCGCCGTCGGGGATCAGCTGGATCCCGCAGCCGATCGCGCGCAGCTCGGCGATCAGCGCGGCGTGGCGCGGGCGATCGAGCACGCAGACGATCAGCTCGCTCGGCTTGACCCCCTTGGCCGAGGCGACGGCGGCGACGTTCTCGCTGACCGGGCGGTCGAGATCGATCACGCCCGCCGGGTATCCGGGGCCGACCGCGAGCTTTTCCATGTAGACATCGGGCGCGTTGAGCAGGTTGCCTTCCTCGGCGATCGCCAGCACCGCCAGCGCATTCGGCCCGGCCTTGGCGGTGATCGTGGTGCCTTCGAGCGGATCGAGCGCGATGTCGATCTTCGGCCCGGTGCCCTGCGCGCTGCCGACCTTTTCGCCAATGAACAGCATCGGCGCCTCGTCGCGCTCGCCCTCGCCGATCACCACGGTGCCGTCCATCTCGAGCTCGTTGAGCGCGGCGCGCATCGCCTCGACCGCGGCGGCATCGGCGGCCTTCTCGTCGCCGCGCCCGATCAGGTGCGAGGCGGAGATAGCCGCGGCCTCGGTCACCCGGACCATCTCGAGCACCAGCACGCGATCGAGCACCGCGCTGGCGCGGGTGGTCGTATGATTGGGCGCGTTGCTCACGTTCAATTCCAGTTCAGCCGGGGAGGGGAGGGATGCGGGTGCCCTAAAGAGCGAGGCCTGCGTTGTCGAGACTGCCTGGAGCGCCCAAAGACCTCGCCGCGTGCGTCGCCTTCCTCTGCCTCACCGCGTCCGCCACGGCGGTGGCGCAGAACGCCGAGTCCGAGCTTGATCGCAAGGTCGAGGAGCGGATCGGCGCGCAACGGGCGACCACCGACTTGCGCGATAAACGCTGCGCGCTGGGCAGCAGCGACGCCAGCGAGATCGTGGTGTGTGCGCCACGCGATCCCGACAAGGAGCGTTTTCCGGGGCGTGAACAGCTCGATTCGGTCAAATCGGCGTACGACGGCATTCCGCGCGCCCCCGATCTGCGCCCGGTCTATCCCGGCCCGGTGGTCGCTCGCGGCTGTTTCATCCCGCCGTGCCCCCCGCCGCCGATGATCTTCATCGACGTGAAGGCGCTGCCCGAGGCACCCGCGGGGTCGGATGCGGACTTGATCGCAAAGGGGGAGTTGGCGCAGCCCTAATCGCCCAGGATATGCATCACCAGCGGTGCCTGAGCCAAACTCGCCGAGCTCTCGAGCAACCGCAGCGCCTCGGCGATGCAGCGTTCGGGGCCATCGTGGGTGACCAGCGCGATCAGCACCGGCTCGCCAACGTCTGCCCCGCCCAGATGGGCTTGCCCGCCCTGCTGGATCAGGCTTTCGATCGAGACCCCGGCGTCGCGCATCGCCGCGGCAATCTCGGCCAGTACGCCGGGGCGGTCGGCGACGATGAAGCGCAGATAGGCCTTGCCGACGCGGTTGCCCGAGGCGGCCGGGGCCATCGCTTCCAGCTCGGCGGCGGGGATCGAGAACGGCGCGCCGACTTCGCCGCCCTCGACGGTCTGGCGGGCGATGTCGATCAGGTCGGCAACCACCGCGCTGGCGGTCGGCCCGTCGCCCGCGCCCGCGCCCTGGAACAGCAGTCGGCCCGAGTAGTTGCCCTCGGCGACCACCGCGTTGGTCGCGCCATCGACGTGGGCGAGCGGGTGCTGGCGCGGGACGAGGCAGGGGTGGACGCGTTGAAATAGCGTGTTGCCGCCATCCTTGGCCTGGACCACCTCGGCGATCCCGATCAGGCGGATGCAGTATCCGAGCTGCGCGGCCTGTGCGATGTCGGCGGCAAGGACGCGGCGGATGCCGGCGGTCTCTACGGGGGCAAAGTCGATCCGGCTGCCGAACGCAATGCTGGCAAGGATCGCCAGCTTGTGTGCGGTGTCGATTCCGTCGATGTCGAACGCCGGATCGGCCTCGGCAAAGCCCTTGGCCTGCGCCTCGGCGAGGACGTCGGCAAAGTCGCGCCCGGTGTCTTCCATGGTCGAGAGGATGTAATTGCAGGTGCCGTTGAGGATCCCATAGACCCGCTCGATCGCGTTGGCCGCGGCGCCTTCGCGCAGGCCCTTGATCACCGGGATGCCGCCCGCGACCGCCGCTTCGAACTTGAGCGCGACTCCGGCGGCTTCGGCCGCCCGAGCCAGCTCAAGTCCGTGGTGCGCGATCATCGCCTTGTTGGCGGTGACCAGCGCCTTGCCGCGCGCGAGCGCGTTCCGCGCGGCGGTCAGCGCGGGGCCGTCGGAGCCGCCGACCAGCTCGACCACCACATCGACATCATCGCGTGCGGCCATCGCGGTCATGTCGTCGTCCCACGCGAAGCGGGCGATATCGACCCCGCGGTCCTTGAGCCGCTCGCGCGCGGAGACCGCGGTGATCTCGATCCGTCGCCCGGCGCGGCGCGCGATCAGCGCGGCGTTGGCGTCGAGCAGGCGGATGACCCCGGCACCGACCGTGCCGAGACCTGCCAGTGCAATCCGAAGTGGTCCTGCCATGCTGCCCCCGAAACGTCTGGCGGCGCTATTAGGTTGGGAACCCGCGCGGCGCTACCCCGGATCGGTTCAGCGGCGTACTGGCCCCGTAAGGGTGCGCGGGCACGGACCAAGCTGGCCGCGGACGTAGCGATAGTCCTCGGCCGCCCTGCGCTGGGTATCGCCGTCGCCCGACAGGTTGGTCGCAGTCGAGAGACCGGCGGGGAGGAAGCAGGCGAGCCGGTACCACGCCAGCGTGTCGTGGAGCGGAGGTCGTGCCGACTGATCGACGATTTCGCCGAACGCCACCCCCCACACCGGCGGTTCGCCGGGACGGTGGACAACGCTGATAGAAACCGGATCGCCTGCCTCGGTAGCCAGGAATATTTGGGTCTCGCCTTCGCCGATCAGGTTGCCCGGCACGAACGAGACTTCGCGCACCCCGGTCACCCGCGGCGGTGCGCCGGGCGCGACCAGCTCGGTCAGGATCACGCGGACCCGGTCCTCGGTCGGCTGGCTCCACGCGACTTGGCCCACGGTCGAAACAAGCTGGAGCTCGCCCGGGCGGGCGGCAACGGGGCGAGCGAAGATCAGCGCCGTGGTCTTCTTCAGCTTGGGCGGCTTGCCCTTGGGATCGACCGGCACATCGGCGAGGTAGCTGGCCGATTCGCCGATAGTTTCGCCCAGCAATAGCGCGCGGATCTTCGCCTTGACATAAACTCGCGCCATCCCGCTGCGCACTCCTGGGGCTTGTTCGGGCTCGAGCCTGACCGCGTCTCTGATATCCACTTTGGCTACTAGCGGGGCATGGTCGGCAAGGTCGGCGAGGTCGGCATAAGTGGGCCCCGCGAGCGCCGCCGGAACTTGCGCAAACCCTTGAGGAACCGCGATAACCGAGGTGAGAGCGGCTACTGCCAGGGCTTTGACGAAGACGGGACGTGGCATGGCAGGTAAGCTCCTGGAATGTGGGCGTGAGGGCAGATGATTTCAGCGGCGGCGAACCGTCTGCTGCCAATGGGAACGCTACGCAACGTCCCTCGTTGGAGCCTTGAATCGGTGAATCCGATCTTAACGGATAAAGCATTTGCGCGGGTTGGGGTTCAACGTTAAAGCCTCGAAACGTCGGGCAATCAGAAAATAACAGCCCGACCGACTGCTGCCGCCCGGAGTTGACCCGGTGTAGGTAGGTCGGTCTATCCGGCAGGGTGGAACGATAGTTAGAACGGGTCTGGCGTTATGAAGCCTGTTGCAGGGCTTTGCCGTTTGACCTGATGGTTTTGGGCGACCCGTTTCGGGATGGCAGAGCAGAGGATCTGAATGGCATACGCTGACCAGAAGATGAGCGGCAATCGCCTTACTGCGCTTATCGTTGTGGCGCTTCTGCACATCATTGTCGGCTACGCGTTGGTCACCGGCCTCGCGTATGAGGCCGTCAAGAAGATCAAGGAGCGAGTCGAAACATTCGACGTGAAAGAAGAAAAGCCGCCCGAAGAGCCGCCGCCGCCACCGCCCGATCAGCCCCTTCCGCCGCCGCCGATCGTGGCGCCGCCGCCGCCGATCAGCTTTGACCGGCCCTCGCCGGTCCAGGCTGTGGCCAACCCCCCCGCTGTGGTCTTGCCGCCGACGGTCACCGCACCCCCGCCCGCTCCGCCGCCGCCGCCGCCCGCGGCATCGCAGGCCCGTGGCGCTCGACCCAAGGGCCAGGGCAGCTGGGCAGCGCGAATCCAGGATAATTATCCCTCGGCTGCGCTGCGCAAGGAAATTGAAGGCACCGTCGGCGTGCGCGTGACGGTCGGCCCGGATGGTCGTGTCTCGGGCTGCTCGGTTACTGGCTCAAGCGGTTCGGGCGATCTCGATTCGGCCGCATGCGACGGTATGCAACGCTACGCCCGGTTTGATCCCGCTCTCGACGCGGGCGGCAATCCGACCACCGGGGCGTTCAGCACGAGAATCGTCTACAAGATCAACTAACGCGCCGCGGGTGGTGGTCGCGCTCCGGCGCGGTCGCTTCCACGGCCTAATACAACCCGCGAATTCACAAATTCAGTATTGTTTGAGAGGAAGACCCGCATGCTCATCGACATCCTGGCTGTGGCTGCCAAGACCGCCGCTCCGCAGAACAAGTTTGGTTTCTCCGAGGCCCTGTTTCCAGACGGCGGCGTTAACTGGATTGGCCTGATCACCGTGGTCATTCTTGGCATTATGTCATTTGGCTCGTTTTACATCCTGTTCACCAAGTTTTTCGAACAGCAGAAGATCATGCGCCAGGGGCGCGAAATCCGCGCCGGATTCTGGCGCGCAAACTCGCTGCGAGAAGGTTCCAGCAAGCTCGATAAGAACAGCGCGTTCCGTCAGATCGTCGACGATGGCCTCGCCGCCGAAGACCAGCACGGCAAGATGACGGACTCGATGGAAGCGCATGACTGGCTTCACGGCTCGCTCGCCCGTTCGGAAGCCTCGATCAATGCCCGCCTCGCTGGTGGCTTGCCATTCCTGGCCACCGTGGGTGCGACGTCGCCCTTCGTCGGCCTGTTCGGGACCGTGGTCGGCATCTATCGCGCGCTGATCAACATCGGCATTGCCGGGTCGGCTTCGATCGACAAGGTCGCGGGTCCGGTCGGTGAATCGCTGATCATGACCGCTCTGGGCCTGCTGGTCGCAGTTCCCGCCGTGCTTGCCTACAACTACCTCCAGGCACGCAACAAGCGCATCGCCGAACACCTCAGCGGGTTCTCAACGGATGTGCTGGCGAACATCAACTCCAAGGGCGCGGTCCGCCCGGCGATGGCTGCGGCGGCAGGTGCTCCAAAGGCAGCAGCGCCCATGGCAAAGCCGGTTTCGCCGACCGCGCCGACGCCGCCCAGGGCGTAAGCCAAAAGCCCACCCGGCGAACGGCCTGCGGGCCGGCGACGGGCGAATGCAGATGCTGTCGCCCCCGGGCGACGGACCGGACGGCGGGGCTCAGGCTCCGCCCCCGGTCGGGACGAGAAAGCGGAAAGATAGCAGATGGCGATAAATGTAGGTTCAGCCAGCGGGGAAGAAAAACCGCTGTCGGACATCAACACCACGCCGCTCGTCGACGTGATGCTGGTGCTCCTGATCATCTTCCTCATCGCGGTGCCGATCGCGATCAAGCAGATCGAGAAGCTCAAGGTCCCGGTGATGCCTTTCGAGGAATCGCAGGACAAGGTGGAGAACCTGCTGCTCGCCGTGGTCTCGACCGACGCTGCCGGGCGCAGCCCCGGTGATGACGGCTATGAAGGATCGGCTCGTGGCGGCAACTGCCGGGTGTACTTCAACAACACCACCCCGGTCGATTCGGCGGAGTTGCAGAAGCAGGCGTTTGAGCGGCTCGACGCGATTGTGAAGCGCGAAGGCGGGGCGCAGAACATCGATCCCGACAAGATCCCCGAAGTTCATATCCGCGGCGACGTCAATGTGCCGTGGAAGTGTGTCGCCGGTGCGATCTACAACGTCCAGATTTCGGGTTATCCGCGGGTGGGCTTCATCTCCAACCCGGTCGATCCCAACGGCTAATTCGTCCGAATAGCAATTCATCAGGCTGGTCCGCGCGACCAGCGATCGCGACCAAACAGGAGTACCCGCAATGTCAATGAGCGGCGGAAGTGACGACGGCACGCCGATGATGGAAATGAACACGACGCCGTTGATCGACGTCATGCTCGTGCTCCTCATCATGTTCATCATCACCATCCCGGTGGCGACCCATGCGGTGCCGATCGATCTGCCGGCGGCAACTCCGCCAACCACGCAGGTGATCGACCCGATCAAGAACAAACTCACCCTGACCCAGACCAACGAAATCTTGTGGAACGGAGTGGCGACCGACCCGGGTCAACTTGTCTCGCTGCTTTCGCAAACGAGGGCCCTGCCGACCGAGCCCGAGCTTCAGTTCGAGCCCGAGGAGTTCGCCAGCTATCAGCTCGCAGACCAGGTGCTCAAGGTCATCAAAGTCTCGGGGGTCACCAAGTTTGGCTTCGTCCACAACGAACTTTACGCCAACTTCAGCAGAGCCGGGCAGTAGCCGGCGACTTTCTCAACCGTATCACCAGGAAGGGGCGGAGCGATCCGCCCCTTTTTTGTTGGAGCGATCAAACCGCCGCTTAGTGGAACGTCGCGCAGTGCTTTTGGGGGGGAAGCATCACGCGATGGGCACGAAGTATGAGACGATCGGGATAAACTACGCGGCGCGCTTCGTCTGCCCGACCCGCAGATTGCGCGCATCATTCATGACGCACTGGAGCCGGCGCAATCCGTTTTGAATGTGGGAGCGGGGACCGGATCCTATGAGCCGGATGACCGGCGGGTGACTGCGGTCGAGCCTTGGGTCGAGATGATTCGCAAGCGCGGCCCGTTGGCAGCGTAGGCGATCCAGGCTTGCGCCGAGCACCTGCCGTTTGCGGACAACACGTTCGATGCGGCGATGGCGATCCTGACCATTCATCACTGGACCGACAAGCAAGCGGGCTTGCACGAGATGTGTCGCGTAACCCGTGGCCCGGTTGTCATTCTCACTTTCGACCCGGCGCACCGGCCCTGGCTGACAGACTACTTCCCCGAACTGGCAAACTTGGACGTAGCGCAGATGACCGCGCTGACCGATTACAAACGCTGGCTTGGTCCCGAGCGGGCCACCCCGGTACTCGTTCCGCACGATTGCAGCGACGGCTTCCTTTACGCTTACTGGCGTCGGCCCGAGGCTTATCTTGATGCCGTCATCCGCTCGGGCAGCTCGTCATTCTGGGCATTCGGCGACCCCGAGGCGGGGCTTGGGAAGCTGCGACGCGATCTCGATTCGGGCGAGTGGGCCCGCCGC
>JANMQW010000250.1:0-3778 GCA_031370725.1 Novosphingobium sp. | reverse complement strand
CCAAACTAGAGCGCGAACACGCCATCCGATCAGCCGATGCCTTCCTGACCCGCGCGAAGATCCTCGGCGGTTCGGCCCCGATCAAGGCGGGTGAATTCCTCCTCCCCGCGCACGCCAGCAATGCCACGATCCTCGATACGCTCCAGTCGGGCAAAGTCATACTCCGCCAGGTCGTGGTGCCCGAGGGGATGCCTTCGATCATGGTGTGGGACCGGCTGATTGCGCTGCCGCTGCTGACTGGTTCGTTCCCGGTGCCGGAGGATGGCACGCTGCTGCCCGACAGTTACGATTTCGAACGCGGCGAACCCCGCGCCAAGGTCGTCGCGCGGATGCAGGCGGCGATGCGTAAAGTTCTCGCCGAGGCCTGGGCCAAGCGCGCGCCCAAGCTGGTGGTGAAAACCCCGCAGGAAGCGTTGACGCTCGCTTCGATCGTCGAGAAGGAAACCGGCAAGGCCTCCGAACGGCGGATGGTCGCCGGGCTCTATTCGAACCGCCTGCGCACCGGGATGCTACTCCAGGCCGATCCGACGATCATCTATCCGATCACCCGCGGCAAACCCTTGGGGCGTCGCATCCGCCAGTCCGAGATCGCCGCGATCAACGATTACAACACTTATTCGATGACCGGGCTGCCCAAGGGTCCGATCACCAACCCCGGCAAGGCCTCGATCGAAGCTGTGCTCAACCCGGCGCAGACCGAGGCGCTGTACATGGTCGCCGACGGCACCGGCGGCCACGTCTTCGCCAGCACCCTGGCCGAGCACAACGCCAACGTCGCCAAGTGGTTCGCGCTGCGCCGGGCGCGAGGGGAGCTGTAATTCTCCTCCCGCTGCGGGATGAGTTCAAGGCTCGGCGATGTTGAACGGGCCGGGCATCGGATCGAGCGCATTCGCGAGCGCCTCCACGGCCACCCGGTCGCCCTCGACCTTGAGTCCTGCCGCTTCCAGCTGCGCGAGCGGCACCTTGAGGAACAGCAGCCCCAGGATCAGCCGCCGCGGCCCCGTCAGCGTCGCGTCGGGGCGCTCGGCGCGGGTATCGCGCCCGAACAGGGTGGTCGCACCTGCTTCGAGGCTGGCCCGCTCCTTGCGCTCGGGGAACACCAGATCGAGCGCTACCCGCGCGCGCCCAAGCCTGGCCGGATCATAGCGGGTCGCGGCCGAATCGAGCAGCAGCCGGGTAGGCACCGCCGCGATCATGTCTTCGGCCTGGCTATTGCGGGCCTTGCCCGGCGCGCCATCGCGCAAATCCTTGGCCGCGCTGAGGAACTGGTTGCGCCAGATCGCGCTCTCGGCCTGATAGCCCTGCTGCTCATAGCTGTCGGCCAGCGCCTCGCGCGCCGCGGCGTTGGCCGGATTGGCGAATACCAGCTGGTTGAGCAAGTCCGACGACCAGCGGTAATCGCCCACCGCCATCGCCTTGTTCGCCAGCGCCAGCACCTTCTTCGCCCCGCCCATCGCCGCCACGGTGCGCATGGCGCGTTCGGCAGGAGGCAACTGGTTGAGGTGTTCGGGCACCCCGTCGTACCATCCCAGATAGAATTGGTAGATCGCCTTGGCATTGTGGCGATAGGTTCCGTAATACCCGTGGTTAGCCCAGGTCGCGGCCAGCTCGGGCGGCTGGGTCACCGCTTCGGCGATCTCGTCCATCGTCTCGCCGCGGTTCATCCGGCGCACGGTCTGGTCGTGGAGATAGCGATAGTTGTCGCGTTGTGCGGAAAGGAACCCGGTCAGATCGGCCTGCCCAAACCGCGGCCAGCAATGGCTGGCGATCAGCGTGTCGCTTTTGGGCGCATAACGCTGGACCGCCTCGTCGAGCACGTCGGCCCAGGCATGCGCATCGCGCACCTTGGCGCCGCGCGGGGTGAGGATGTTGTGGAACGTGCAGGTCGCGATCTCCGCGGCGAGGAAGGTGCGTGCAGGCGCAATCCACACGTTCATTTCCGAAGGCGCCTCGGTGCCCGAGACGATCTGGAATTCGAGCGCCACGCCGTCGACCGTGCGGGTCTCGCCGGTCTTAAAGATAGTGTCGCTCGGTGCGATCAGCGTGGTTGTTCCCGCCGATATGGCCGGGCCGATCCCGCTGGTCAGCTGGCCTTGCGCGCCCGGGGTCAGCGCAGCACCAAACTGATAGCCCGCGCGGCGACCCATCGCGGCCCCGGCCATGATGTTTTCCGACGCCGCTTCTTCCATGAAGCGCGCCGGCGCGATCACCGCAACTTTGCCCGCAGCAACATCCTTCTCGTCGATCACCCCGCGCACCCCGCCGTAATGGTCGGCATGGCTGTGGCTGTAGATCACCGCCGTGACCGGTCGCGCGCCAAGCTGCGCGTTGACCAGTTCGAGCGCCGCCGCGGCGGCCTCGCGCGACGTCAACGGATCGATCAGGATCCACCCGGTCTTGCCCGCGATCACGGTCATGTTCGAGACGTCGAACCCGCGGACCTGCCACACCCCCTCGGTCACCTTGAACAAGCCGCTCTGCGTCAGCAGCGCGGCGTGGCGCCACAGACTGGGGTTGACGGTGGCCGGGGCCGGGCCGTTGATGAACTTGTAGGCATCGAGGTTCCACACCGGGTGGCCATCGGCCGCGCGGATCAGCGGATCGCTGCGAGTGGCGACAAACCCGCGATGGGCGAAAGCGGCGTCCTGGCCGTCGTCTGCGGGCAGGGTGGCGGCGCTGGCACGCTGCGCAGCGATCGTGGCGGGGGAGGCGGGCTTGGCCTCGCCCGCACTTGCGGGAGCCGCGCTTAAAACGGAAGCCACCGCAAGCAGCGCGGCGCCACGGCGAATCGTTGGGTGCATCAGTCCTCTCCCCCTGCTTTGCGGCAAACCTGCGCGCGCCGCGGCATTTGGGCAAGTTGCCTGATCCACAGCGCACCTGCATAGTCGCGGGGTCATGGACCCGCCTTCGCTGCCTCCCGCACCGCTGATAATCACCGCGCAGCTTCCGCCCGATGTGTTCGCCTGGGCCGACGGCCTGCGCACCGCGCACTTCCCGCCCGAGCGCAACAAGATCCGCGCGCACGTCACCTTGTTCAATGCGCTGCCGCCCAGCGTAGAGGACGAAGTTCGGCGGCTGCTCGCCCGCCACAGCGCCGCTCCGCCTCCACCCGCGCAGATTACAGCGATCATGCCATTGGGCGGCGGCACCGCATTCGCCATCGAGAGCGCGGCAATATCGGCGATCCATGCCGAACTGGTCGGGAGCTTCCACGGCGTGCTGACCGCGCAGGACGGCGGGCGGCGCAAGCTTCACGTCACTGTTCAGAACAAGGTCTCGGGCGCCGCGGCGAAAGCCTTGCAGGCCGACTTGGCGCGCGATTTCCGCCCGCGCAGCTTTGCCTTCGCCGCGCTCGAACTGCATCGCTATCGCGGAGGGCCGTGGGAGAACGCGGGAACCTGGCCGTTTCGCGGGCGCCGCGGTTGACCGCTCGCAGCACTCGCCCTAAGAGCCGCGCCTTGCCCCGACCCGTGCGGCGGTGGCGGCCCTTGGGGCGGAGTAGCTCAGCTGGTTAGAGCAGCGGAATCATAATCCGCGTGTCGGGGGTTCAAGTCCCTCCTCCGCTACCATGTTTCGTGACATGTTGCCGCTCGCGCGCCTCAGAACTCCTGCGGTCTTGTCCCCGGCCAGCGTGAGCTAAGCGGCTTCCTGCTCGCGACGTTCGCTAGCGGCCAGCCAGCGTTCTTCGGCTTGCTGCAGCTGGCTCTCCAGCTTGGCGCGCTGTGCGGCAAGCTCGCCCATCGTCAGCTTGCCGAGCGCCGACCCAGCCGCGGCTGGG
>JANMQW010000247.1:0-7156 GCA_031370725.1 Novosphingobium sp. | reverse complement strand
CCCCCAGACTGACTGACGGAAACCCCGCAACTTGGCCCTCCGCCCCGACGACAAGACCCCGCTCCCCGCCGACAAGAAGGCGCTCGCCCAGCAGGACGTGTTCATGCGCGAGGTCGATGAGGCCTTGCGCGAGGACCAGCTCAAGACCGCAATGGCCCGCTATGGTGTGCTTGCCGGGATCGCGGTCGTTGCGCTGTTGCTCGCGTTAGGCGGCTGGCTGTGGTGGCGAGAACACCAGCAGACGGTCGCGGGCGAGCTGGGCGAGAAATACACCGTCGCGCTCGACCAGGTCGAAGCTGGGCAGCTTGCCCCGGCCAGCGCCGCGCTCAAGCCGCTGGCCAGCGACGGCCCCGCCGGGGTGCGTGCCGCGGCGCTGCTGATGCAGGCCGGAATCGCCGCCGAGCAGGGCCGCAAGGCCGAAGCTGCTGCGCTCTATGCCCAAGTCGCCACCGACAGTGCGATGCCGCAGCCGTATCGCGACCTCGCCACCATCCGTGACGTTGCGATCAACTTCGATGCGCTGGCGCCCGAAGTCGTAATCGCCCGGCTCAAGCCACTGGCGGTGCCCGGCAATCCGTGGTTCGGCAGCGCGGGCGAGCTGGTCGGCGCGGCGTATCTCAAGCAGGGCAACAACGATCTGGCGGGTGGGCTGTTCGCGCAGATTGCCAAGGACCCCACCGTTCCCGAAACGCTGCGCAACCGCACCCGCCAGATGTCCGGTCTGCTTGGGGTCGATGCGGTCGTCGATGTAGATACGGCGGCGAACAATTCCCCGGTGGCGGGTGCCGCCCCCGCCGCACCCGCTCCCGCTCCGGCGCAATAAGCGTGATGAGGATTTCCGTGATGAATTCAGCTTTCGTCCGCCGCTTCCTGGCCGTGCCTCTTGTTGCGGTTCTGGCAGTCTCGCTGGGCGCCTGCGGCGTTATCGGTGGCAACAAGAAGCCCAAGTCCACGCCCACGCTGGGCAAGCGCATGCCGGTGCTCAGCCGGATCGAGAGCGGGGCGAAAGTCGATCCCTCGCTGGCAAGCGTCGCGGTGGTCCTGCCGACCGCCGAGACCAACCCCGAATGGGGCCAGCCCGGCGGCAACGCAGGCAAGAGCTATGGCAACCTCGCGCTCGCGGCGAGCCCGACGCGCGCCTGGACCGCGAGCATCGCCGGTTCCAAGCCGAGCGAGCGGCTGGCCGCGGCTCCGGTGATCGGCGGCGGGCAACTGTTCGCATTCGACACCAGCGGCGCGGTCCACGCGTTCGATGCCACCACCGGGGCCGAAAAATGGTCCGTAAAGCTGCGGATGGAAGAAAACAATTCGTCGGTGTTCGGCGGCGGGGTCAGCTATGCCGACAGCCGGGTCTATGTGACCACTGGCCTTGGCGAAGTCGCCGCGCTCGACGCGGCGAACGGCACCCAGATCTGGCGGGTCAAGCCCGCGGGTCCGCTACGCGGCTCGCCGACGATTGCGTTCGATGCAATTTATGTGATGACCCAGGACAACCAGATCATTGCGCTCAATGCCGCCGACGGCAAGCCACTGTGGAACGAGAGCGGATCGCAGGCATCTGCGGGCGTGTTCGGCGTCGCCGCGCCCGCTGCGGGCCAGGGCACGGTGATCGCGGGCTACAGCTCGGGCGAGCTGACTGCCTATCGCTACGAAAACGGCCGCCAGTTGTGGACCGATGCGCTGGCACGGACCAGCATCGCGACCTCGGTCGCCACACTGACCGATATCGACGCCGATCCGATCATCGATCGCGGCAGGGTCTATGCGCTGGGCCAGGGCGGGCGCATGGCGGCGTATGAACTGGTCACCGGCCAGCGCATCTGGGAACTCAACCTGGCAGGCATCTCGACCCCGGCGATCGCGGGTGAGTGGCTGTTCGTGCTGACCGACGATTCGCGGCTGCTGTGCCTGGCGCGCGCCACGGGCAAGGTACGCTGGATCGCCCAGCTCCAGCAGTTCAAGAACGAGGAAAAAAAGAAGGGCGAGTTTTACTGGACCGGTCCGGTTCTGGCCGGCGATCGCCTGTGGGTGGCCAACATGCGCGGCGAGGTCGTCTCGGTAAACGCAGCCGACGGCACGATGACCCCGTTTACCAAACTCGGCGACCCGATCAGCCTGGCGCCGGTGGTGGCCAACAACACGCTGTATATCCTAGACGACGGCGGCAAGATCAGCGCGTTTCGTTAACTTGATCCTCCCCGGCACGGGGAGGGGGACCGCCGAAGGTGGTGGAGGGGGTTCGCGGCTAAACGCGGCGGTGCGTAAGTGGCGATCCCCCTCCGTCAGCGCTGCGCGCTGCCACCTCCCCATAAATGGGGAGGATCTGACATTACCGCGCCCTTAACCCTCGCTCGCTAAACCCGCGCGCGATGGTCTTGAGCGCATCCGATCCCCGGCCCCCCAGTGAAGTCTCGGCAGGTGTCGGCCTCGCCGGCCTCGCCGGGTTGATCGCGTGGATCGTGATCTGCCGCGAATGGGCGTCTGTCGCCGAGCTGCTTAACATTCCCGGCCCGCGCGCGCCTCTCAGCGGACGCTATGCCGCGCTGGCGGCGGTGCTTGCTTCGGGGCTGCCGACGGTGCTGTGGTCGCTATTCGTCGATAAAGTCCACCGCCGCGCCTCCACCGGGATCGACTGGAACCACCCGCGCCCGCTGGCGCAAGCGATGGACACCGCAATCCCAAAGCTCGCCGGACTGTGGGCCACATGGGGGCTGATCGCAGCGATTTACATGATCGCGCGGTGGTATTGGTCGGGGCAATATGTGTTCGCGATGGAGGTGTTGACCGCCGCCGCGCCGCTGCTGCTGGCGGGATCGCTGTTGTACGTCCCGTGGCTCGACCGCGTGCTCGTCACCCCGCGCGACGGAGCGTGGCACTTCGGCGCGATGCTGATCGGGCGCGAGGCGTATGACCCCGCGCAAGTGCGCCACCATCTGCGCGGCTGGGCGATGAAGGGCTTTTTCTGCGCGTTTATGATCTCGATCCTGCCAAGCGGGTTCGCCGCGGTGGTCGAGGCCGATCTTGGCTCAATCTTCCACGATCCGGCGCGGCTGGCGGCGTCGCTGATCGAGCTGCTGTTTGTGATCGACGTCCAGATCGCGATGGTCGGCTATCTCCTCACGATGCGGCCCCTCGATGCGCACATCCGCACCGCCAACCCACACCTCGATGCCTGGGTAGCTGCGCTGATGTGCTATCCGCCGTTCATCCTCATGGGCGGCGGCGCGGTGATCGATTATCATCAGGGCACCCAGGACTGGAGCGCGTGGCTGGCGGGCCACACCGCGCTGCTGTGGGTCTGGGGAGGCTGCCTCGTCGCGCTGACTGCGATCTACGCCTGGGCGACGGTCGCGTTCGGTCTGCGCTTTTCCAATTTGACCTACCGCGGCGTGCTCACCAACGGACCGTATGCGTTCACCCGCCACCCCGCGTACCTCTCCAAAAACGCGTTCTGGTGGCTCTCGACCCTGCCGTTCCTGACCACCACCGGCTCGTTGGTCGAGGCGGTCCGCAACACCGCGATGCTCATGCTGGTCAGCAGCATCTACTACTGGCGCGCGCGGACCGAGGAACGGCACCTGCTGGCGGAGGACGCGAAGTACCGCGAATACCATGCGTGGATGGGGCGGAATCGCACAATCACGAGTGCTTTGGGTCGGCTGTTCGGCCTTCCTATGCGGGCAAGGGGACTTCCTCAACCGGCTGAATAAGCACCTTCAAATCGCGGCGCCCTCATCCGCCTCGAACACCCGCAAATCGCGCCCGGTCAGCCCCAGATCTCCCATCACGCCGCGCCATTCGGCCATGTGCGGGGTGGCGAAGTGTTCGGTCAGCGCGGCGCGGTCGTGCCATTGTTCGGCGACGTGGATGGTTTCAGGGTCGAGCAGGTCCTGGGCATAGGCATAGGCGATGCACCCCGGTTCGGCGCGGCTGGCCTCGACCATCCGCTGCATCGCGGGCTTGGCCGCTTCGAGCCGGTCGGGGGCGAGCTTTACCGTGCCCATGATGATGATCATCAGAAGCTCTCCTCGTAAACCCGACTGATATCGCCACCCCAATCGCCGTGATACAAGCGCAGCAGACGCTCGGCAGGCGTTTCGTTGCGCGAGACGATCTCGTGGAGCGGATCGAGGAAGCCGGTCTCGTTGTCGCCGCTGGGGTTTAGCCGCGCGCGTGCCGCCAGTCCGCCTTGCGCGATGGCCAGCGCCTCGCGGGCGATGTCGTGGAGCGTTCGCCCGCCTGGCACCGGCGCGGCCAGGCCCAGCTTGGGTACCGCGTTGCGCAAGGCCTCGCGTTCATCCATCGACCAGTCCTTGACCAGATCCCACGCCGCATCGAGCGCGGTCTGATCGTACAGCAGCCCGACCCACAGCGCGGGCAGCGCGCAAATCCGGTTCCACGGGCCGCCATCGGCGCCGCGCATCTCGAGAAAGCTTTTGAGCCGGACTTCGGGGAAGGCGGTCGAAAGGTGGTCGATCCAGTCGCTCGCCAGCGGCAGTTCGCCGGGCAGCGCGGGCAGCTTGCCTTTGAGGAAATCGCGGAACGATTGCCCTGAGGCGTCGATATATTTGCCGTCGCGGAACACGAAGTACATCGGCACGTCGAGCATGTAATCGACATAGCGATCATAACCGAACCCGTCCTCGAACACGAACGGGAGCATGCCGGTGCGCTGCGGATCGGTGTCGGACCAGATGTGGCTGCGATAGCTCAGGTACCCGTTGGGCTTGCCTTCGAGGAACGGCGAATTGGCGAACAGTGCGGTCGCCAGCGGCTGCAGCGCGAGCCCGACGCGGAACTTCTGCGCCATATCGGCCTCGCTCGCATAGTCGAGATTGACCTGGATGGTGCAGGTCCGCAGCATCATGTCGAGCCCCATGCTGCCGACGCGCGGCATGTGCCGCAGCATGATCTCGTAACGGCCCTTGGGCATGATCGGCAGCTCGGCGCGGGTCTTGTCGGGCCACAGACCGAGGCCGAGGAAGCTCGTTCCGGTCTTTGCGCCAATGGCTTTTACCTGCGCCAGATGGCGCCCGGTTTCGGCGCAGGTCTGGTGGAGGTTGTCGAGGATATCGCCCGATAGCTCAAGCTGGCCCGCGGGCTCCAGGCTGACCGTGCCATCGGCCCCGGCCATGGCGATGACCTTGCCGTTTTCCTCGACCGGGGTCCAGCCGAACTCGGTAAGCGCCAGCAGCAGGTCGCGGATGCCGCCGGGCTCGTCATAGCTGGGGGCGTGGTGGTCGGCTTCGCTGAACACGAACTTCTCGTGCTCGGTGCCGATCTTCCAGGCGCTCGCAGGCTTCTCGCCCTTGATCATCGGCGCGATCAGCTGGTCGCGGTGCTCGATCAGGGGATCGTTGCGATTTGAAACCGTTCTCGTGCTCATGGCCCGCGATTAAGGGGGCGGCCGCCGTCGCGCTAGCCCTAAGTGCTGCGCCAGCATTAAATCGCCGCCCAGTCGCCAGCGATCGCCATCCACGCCGCGATCGCGGCCAGCGCCGCAGTTTCGCCGCGCAGGATGCGGGGGCCGAGCGAAATCGGGACGGCTTGCGGGAGCGCGCGGATTGCGGCGCGCTCGGCATCGTCGAACCCGCCTTCGGGGCCGGTGAGCAGCGCGGCGGGGGCAGGGTGCTCGGTGAAGGCGGTAGCAGCGGATGTGCCGCCGAGTTCATCGGCAAAGAACAGCGTGCGGTCGGCGGGCCAATCGCGCAGCAGCGCGTCGAGCTTCACCGGAGCGGCCAGTTCGGGCAGCGCGGTTCGCGCGCATTGTTCGGCGGCCTCAACCACGATCGCGCGCGCGCGATCGGGGTTGAGCTTGTCAGCCACGCAGCGCCGGGTGAGCACCGGATGAATCGCGCGGACGCCAAGTTCGGTCGCCTTTTCCAGCACCAGATCGAAGCGGTCCTTCTTGAGCAATGCCGGGCACAGCCAGAAATCGGGCACTTGTTCGCGCGCGCGCAGGCGGGTTTCGACGGTCAGTGTGAGGTCGCGTTTGCCCGTCTCGACTACCCGCGCCGCCCATTCGCCGGTGGCATCGTCGCACAGGACCACCGCATCGCCCAGCCCGACACGCATCACTTTGCCGAGATAGTGCGCGGGCGGTCCGTCGAGCCTCACACGCACGCCTTCGCTCAGCCGTTCGCTTACGAACAGCCGGGGCGCGCTGCGCGGAGGCCAGGCGGGGGTTGCGGGCATGATCGCGTGCTGTCCTACATCCTCGGTTTGTGCCAAGGAAGGGCCATGCAGTCGCGCCAGGTCCAATCGCCGTTCCTCTTCGCAGCGACCGGTTGCCCCATCGCTTTTTTACTCCAAGACCGTGGTCCAAGTGGTCCACGTATCGGGCAGATCGGGGGGCGAACGCGGTGAGCAACGAAGCGATCGTCCCCGACACCGAGCACCGCGGTCTCGTCGCGCGCTTGCCCGAACGCGTGCGCGGTTATGCCCAGCTGGCCCGGTTTGATCGCCCGATCGGCTGGTGGCTGCTGTTCTGGCCGGGCGCGTGGAGTGTGTTGCTGGCGGGCGGAGGAGATCGCTGGGGTTTGATCGCCTGGCTGCTGCTCGGAGCGATCGCGATGCGCGGGGCAGGGTGCGTCTACAACGACATCGTCGATCGGGATATCGACGCGCAAGTCGCGCGCACCGCCGTGCGCCCAGTGGCGAGCGGGGCAATTGGCCTGCGCGCGGCGTGGGCGTGGCTGCTGGCGCTGTGTTTGGTCGGGATGGTCGTGCTGCTGCAATTGCGCTGGCAGGCTCAAGCGGTGGCATTGGCGAGCCTCGCCCCGGTCGCCGCGTATCCGTACATGAAGCGGATCACCTGGTGGCCGCAGGCGTGGCTGGGGATCGTGTTCTGTTGGGGCGCGCTGGTCGGCTGGGTCGAAGTGCGCGGCGATCACCTCGACGTGCTCGCCGCGCTTTACGCCGGGTGCATCGCCTGGGTGATCGGCTACGACACGATCTACGCGCTGCAGGACCGCGAGGATGACGCGCTGATCGGCATCCGCTCCAGCGCGCTCAGGATGGGCAAGCATGTGCGCGGAGGGGTGGGCGCGTTTTATGCCGCCGCGGTCGGGCTGTGGGGGCTTGCGTTCTGGCTACTGCGCGGCGATCCCGTGGCGCTGCTCGCGTTGCTCCCCATGGCCGCACACCTCGGCTGGCA
>JANMQW010000246.1:0-3913 GCA_031370725.1 Novosphingobium sp. | reverse complement strand
GCCTGGAGGTTTCCGGTGGGCGCGACGATCGGGCGGAGGATTTCGTGGGGGATGCCAAGCCGATGGCACAGCCCGGCCACGATCCGGGCCTCGGCGGCACTGTCGGGGCGTAACCCATGGTCGACGGTCGCGACCTCGAAGCCACCCGGAATGGCCTCGTGCGCGAGCAGCATCAGAGCAAGACTGTCGGGTCCGCCCGAAACCGCCAAGCCGATTGGGGCTTGGGTATCGAGCAGTGCGCTAAGGTCTGAGGCGAAACGCAGCACTTATCCCTCCTGCGAACGGGAGGGAGACCGGGTTACATCAGGATCGGCTCGCCTATCAATTGCACTTCACCGCCGACTTGGCCGCGCCGTACTGGTTGGCGAGCCGTCCCGCCGCCTCTTTGGCATACATATCGGCGAACTCAGCCAGAGCGACGCAGGCGCGCTGGGTTTCCTTGAGCTTGGTCATCGCGACGCCGAGATAGAGCAGGCTGTCCGCCGCGCGGTCGCCGGCCTTGTCGGCCTGATAGTTCTGGAGGAATACCTGCGCCGCGGTACCGGGCTTGCCGTCATCGAGATAGGCGCGGCCGAGCAGGTTGCGGGCATAGCTGATCCGCTTGCTCTTGGGATACTTGTCGGCGGTGGCCTTGAGCTGCTGCGCCGCTTCGGGAAAGAACTTCGCTTCCCACAGGCGGTAGCCGTAGAGGTAGTCGTCCTCGGCCTTGTCGCCGCTGACCGGGCGCTCGATCGCGGCCACTGCAGCAATGCGTCCGGCGCTGGGCTTGGCGGCGGAAGTCGATGACATCGCTGTGGAATTGGCGGCGAGCGAGCCCGTGATCGAGGTCGGCTTGGTGGTAGCTGTGGCTGTGGCTGGCGAGGGCGAAGCGGACGGGGCAACGACAGGCGCAGCGTTGCCGCCTTCAGGCGCGGTCAGCCGGGCTTCGAGCTTGCCCATGTGGTTGGCGTTTTCCTCGGATTGCGCGGTGATCCGCGCCAGCGCGCCCTCGACCGCGTCGATCCGGCCCATCAGGTCGTTGACCGGACCGGTGGTCACCGTCTCCGAGCCGGTTGTAGTTGCTGCGGGCCGGGCGATCTCTGCCTCGAAATACTTGCCGTCGGAGCCCGGAAAAACCTTGCGCTGGAGCGCGCGGACTTCGGCCTCAAGCTTCTTGATCCGGATATCGGAATCGCTCTGCCCAAAGGCGGGGGCGGGCAAGATGCTGCTCGCCAGCGCCAGCGCGATCCAGATGCGTGAAATCGATCGCCGACGCGCTGCAATCATGGTGTATCTCCCGCCCGGCCCGTTGAGAGGAGCCGTTCAACCCGTATCCGCGCTCGCTTTAACCATGCCTGAAGGCCCTGTCACCCGTGTCCGGTGGCTATCCCCCGGCCAAATTCAGGTCGCGGGAGCGATCGGCACCGGATCGGGCTGGGCCGACGCCGAAACCGTGGGTTGAGCCCGTTCGGGCACCGGCGAGGGCGGCGACTGTGCCGTGCTGGCAGACCTTGCGGCGGGCGTTATGCTGCGCGGGGCCAAGCGCGGTTGAGCGGACGTCCGCGGAGCTGCTTGCACCGCTACGTTGCCCGGGACCGGGTCGATCGGGGTGAGTTCGCCTGCAGCGCTTTCGGCGGTCGGACTGATCATCGCCGCGGGGCTCAGTTCGGGCGTCACTGTGGCGTTGGCAGACACGTCCGCGCGCACCGGAGGCAGATCGACCGCGGGAACGAAGTAGCTGCGCCAGAACACCGCCCCGGTCGCGATCAACGCGATTCCCAAGGCTACCGCAATCCATGTCAGGCGCCGCGAAGGAACCTTGGCCGGATCCTCGAGCTCCAGATCATAGGCCGGGCGCGCGTTGGCGGGCATTTCATGCTCGTTGAGTTCGCGGCGGACTTGCGCCGCGATCACTCCGCCATCGAGGCCCACCGCTCCGGCATAGCTACGGGCAAAGCCCACCGCATAGATCCGAGCGGGCAGCGCCGAAAAGTCGCTGTCCTCGACCGCCGCGAGATGGCGTTCATTGATCTTGGTGCGGATGGAAAGCTCGCCACGATCGATCCCCAACCGCTCGCGCGCTGCGCGTAATTTTTCCCCTGCGCGCGAGAGGACTCGCTCCTCGCCCATTGCTTCCAATGGCATAACATCAGCTTCGGCCACGACCCGTACCCCGCCCCACTCGTTCTTTTTGACGACCCCTTGACCGCACAGACGCGTGATTCGTGATGTGTAGTCAACGGGTTTGCGGCGGGGTGCAGTGCAGCGAACGACGAAGCGTTTTCAATCGACCTCGATCTTGCGCGCTGCCGCCCATTCGAGCAGCGTCGCGCGCATATCGGCGCGCGGTTCGGACAGCCAGCCGAGCATCGCCGCGCGGATTTCAGCAGCGTCGATCGATCGCACTAGCGCCTTGATCGGCCCGACCGCGGCGGGCGTGATCGACAATCTCCCGAACCCCAGCCCGATCAGCGCGAGCGCTTCCAGTCGCCGCCCGCCCATCTCGCCGCATACCGTCAGGTCGACCGGGTGCCCCCCGGTCCCGGCCCCGATGTCGCGGATCACGCGGGCTAGGAAGCGCAGGATCGCGGGGCTCAGCCAGTCATAGCGTTCGGCCAGTTTGGGGTTGGAACGGTCTGCTGCAAACAGGAACTGGGTGAGGTCGTTGGTTCCGATCGACAGGAACGAAATTTTGGGTGCGAGCACATCGAGCACTTCGGCGAGCGCGGGGACTTCGAGCCTCGCGCCATAGCGGATCGCCTCGGGCAGGGGCTTGCGCCGCTGCTTGAGCCAGGCGACCTGGCTTTTGAACACCGCCTGCGCGGCATCGAACTCCCACGGTTCCGAGACCATCGGGAACATCACGTTGAGCGTGCGGCCCCCCGCGGCCTCAAGCAGCGAGCGCGCCTGCGATTTCATCAGGCCTTCGCGTTCCAGCGCAACGCGCAATGCGCGCCAGCCCATCGCCGGGTTCTCCTCCGTCTCGCCATCGTTGTGACGCAGATAGGGAAGCACCTTGTCGCCCCCAATATCGACCGTGCGGAACACCACCGGCTTGTCGCCAGCAGCGTCGAGGACGTCGCGATAGAGCCGCGTCTGGCGTTCGCGCGCGGGTAGCGTGGCGGACACCAGGAACTGGAACTCGGTGCGGAACAGCCCGACGCCATCGGCTCCGGTTGCCGCCAGCAGCCCCATGTCGTCGCGCAAACCTGCGTTGATCATCAGCGTGATCCGCTTGCCATCCTTGGTCACCGGCTCGGAATCGCGCATCGCGGCATAACCGGCCTGGCGCTCGCGACTTTTGGCGAAGCGCGCCTCGAACGCTTCGACCATTGCCGGGATCGGGCGCAGCGTGACGGTGCCCTGATCGCCGTCGAGCAACATCGGATCGCCCTCGCGGACCTTGCCGCGAATCCCGCGGACCCGCCCGAGCACCGGAATGCCCATCGCCCGCGCCACGATCACCACGTGCGCGGTGAGCGAGCCTTCCTCGAGAATCACGCCCTTGAGCCGACGGCGGTCGTATTCGAGCAGCTCGGCGGGCCCCAGATTGCGCGCGATCAAAATCGCATCGCCGCGCAAACCCTGGCTTGCCGCGGTGCCGACCTGACCGCTGACCGTCCGCAGGAGCCGATTGGCGAGATCCTCCAGATCGTGCATCCGGTCGGCCAGCAGCGGATCGTCGATCTGACGCATCCGCATTCGGGTGCGCTGCTGGACGCGCTCGATCGCCGCCTCGGCGGTCAGCCCGCTGTCGATTGCCTCGTTAATCCGGCGGCTCCAGCCTTCGTCATAGGCGAACATGCGATAGGTCTCGAGCACCTCGTCGTGCTCGCCGCCGCCGCCGAATTCGGCCTGGCTGGCCATCTTGTCGATCTGCTCGCGCATTTTGTCGAAGGCGAGGTAGACCCGCTGGCGCTCGGCCTCGGTGTCT
>JANMQW010000196.1:0-2195 GCA_031370725.1 Novosphingobium sp. | reverse complement strand
TGTCCCGGCAGGAGCGCGCCTATACCAGCAAGCGGGGGTTTGGCAAGTAGGCCTGGTTAAACCTGGCGTGGGGAGAGGGGATGCTTGCGTTCC
The DNA here is from genome assembly GCA_031370725.1 of Novosphingobium sp. Classification (GTDB taxonomy): domain Bacteria; phylum Pseudomonadota; class Alphaproteobacteria; order Sphingomonadales; family Sphingomonadaceae; genus Novosphingobium. Next base: position 2,102 of record JANMQW010000196.1, on the reverse strand, counting down.
CCATCCGTTCTCGCTAACTCGAAAGCATGTCGAAGCTCAAACGACGCTATGTCTGCCAGGCTTGCGGGGGGGTATCCTCGCGCTGGCAGGGGCAGTGCGCGGATTGTGCGGAGTGGAACACGTTGACCGAGGAAGCCCCGGCGACGGTGTTTTCAGAAAAGCACCACCTTTCCACAGGCGGGCGCGCGTTCCCGTTCGTGGCGATGGACGAGCCGTTGGCGCTGCCCGCGCGCCGCCCGACCGGGCTGGCCGAGTTCGATCGTGCTCTGGGCGGCGGGCTTGTTCCCGGATCGGCGATCCTGATGGGTGGCGATCCCGGCGTCGGCAAGTCGACCCTGCTGCTCCAGGCCGCCGCCAAAGTAGCGCTGGCCGGCGGTGATGCGGTGTACATCAGCGGCGAGGAAGCTGCCGACCAGGTGCGACTGCGCGCACAGCGGTTGGGGCTCGGAAATGCGCCGATTCGGCTCGCTGCAGCGAGTTCGGTGCGCGATATTCTGGCCACCCTGGGTGGGATCCGACCGCCATCGCTGCTGGTGATCGATTCGATCCAGACGATGCATTCGGACCAGATCGAAGGCGCGCCCGGCACCGTCAGCCAGGTTCGCGGGTGCGCGTTCGAACTGATCCGCTATGCCAAGGCCAGCGGGACGGTGGTGGTGCTGGTCGGCCACGTCACCAAGGACGGCTCGATCGCGGGTCCGCGCGTGCTCGAACATATGGTCGATGTGGTGATGAGCTTCGAGGGCGAGCGCAGCCATCAGTTCCGTATCCTGCGCGCGCTCAAGAACCGCTACGGCGCGGTCGACGAGATCGGGGTGTTTGCGATGGCCGGGGCAGGACTGGAGGAAGTCGCCAACCCGTCGTCGCTGTTCCTTTCGGGCCGCGATGCAGCAGTGCCGGGCAGCGCCGTGTTTCCCGCACTCGAAGGTACGCGGCCGGTGCTGGTTGAAATTCAGGCGTTGACGGTCCGTCTCGCCAGCGGTGCAACCCCGCGGCGCGCGGTAGTCGGCTGGGATTCGGGAAGACTGGCGATGATCCTGGCGGTGCTGGAGGCGCGCTGCGGACTGAATTTTTCCTCCGCCGAAGTTTATCTCAACGTCGCTGGCGGATATCGCCTGACCGATCCGGCCGCCGATATCGCGGTTGCTGCGGCGCTGGTCTCGGCGCTAGCCGAACGCGCTTGCCCCGCCGAATCGATCTGGTTCGGCGAGATTTCGCTGGCGGGCGAGGTCCGTCCGGTGGCCCATCCGGGGCTGCGGCTCAAGGAAGCGGCCAAGCTGGGGTTCACCCGATCGTTCGGTCCCGACGCCTCGTCGGGCGACGTACCGCCCGCGTTGCGCCACGAGGCCCTGCGGCTTTTGCCGAACGTGGTTGACCGGATCGTGGCAAACCCATAATTTCCACCGGCGATGCATGCGTTCGACATCATTATCTTGCTGATCGTGGGGGCCACCGCGATCGCCGGCTTCATGCGCGGGTTCGTGCAAGAGGTCCTCGCGCTCGTCGCCTGGATTCTGGCCGTGCTGGCGATCTATTATCTGCACACCCCGCTGACCGAGGGGCTGGCACCGCACGTCGCCTCGGAAACCGGTGCGGCGGTAATGGCTTTCGCGCTGCTCCTGCTGGTGCCCTATGCGGTGGTCAAGTTCGCTTCCAAATGGGTCGGTGACACCTCGCGCAATTCGGTGCTCGGCCCGATTGATCGACTGCTCGGTTTCGGTTTCGGGGCGATCAAGGGGATCATCGTTGTCGTGCTGGGGTTCTCGATCCTCGTCCTGGGCTATGATACCGTATGGGGACCCAAGGGACGGCCCGACTGGATCTCGCTGTCGCGCAGCTATCCCTTCGTTAATGCCGCCAGCGACGAGCTGGTCGACTTGGTCGGTGAGCGCCATCGCGAGGCGAGCAAAGTGGAAAAGGGCAAGAGTGCTGCGGTCCCCCGCTGAGGCACCGCGCAAGGTGCTTTATTCACCGGAAATCCTTGCCGCTGCGGTTGGGCTGGCCGAGTTTCCGCTCGACCCTGCGCTGCCGCTTCATGGCGAGGCGCGCTCGCGCAGTTGTGGCAGTTCGCTGAAACTGGCGCTCTCATTGGACGAGCAGGG
>JANMQW010000194.1:0-10953 GCA_031370725.1 Novosphingobium sp. | reverse complement strand
TCGCCGAAATGCTATGACCTTGCTTCCATCGCTCCCAAAGCTCGGTCTTCTGCTCGGGCGTGAACCATATCCGCGACGTCACCATCCTCCACCTCCTACCCTCTCAGGTTAAGGTGTTGCGACGACCCGTTGAACCCGCCGAAGGATAGCCGACATCAGTCGGCGCGAGTGATCGACTCCGAAGAGGCGAACTGATATTCAAGGTCGGGGCCGCTATTTTGGCTGAGGATGGGACAATACCAGATTCGCCTTCCTCATTTGAAACGCTGCCGGTTCGGCCCGCGCTTGTGGGAATAGACATACTCCCGTTGATCGGCGATTCGGTGATTTGTACGGATCGAAGTGGACGTATCTTGCTATTCAACCGGGCTGCGGAGCGGTCCTTCGGCTATAACGCGGCCGAGGTGCTCGGAGAGCACGTGGATATCCTTCTTCCACAACAGCACCGTGCGCAACACACCGATCAAGTGCGGGCCTTTGCGTCGGGAGATGGCACGGCGAACCGGATCATGGGTTATCAACGTGAAGTCTGGGGTCGACGAAAGAATGGTGAGGAATTCCCGGCTGAGGCAACAGTTTCCCGCCATTCAGTCGACGGCAGGACGATACTGACCGTGGTCCACCGGGACATTACCGAACGTAAGGATTTGGAGGAGCAGCGCGAGGCGATCTCCCACGAACTGGATCATCGGATCAGAAACGTACTTTCAGTGGTGAGTTCCCTCGTTTCGCTGACCGCAAAAAGCGCTCTAAGCGTCGGCGAGTTCAAGGACTCCTTACAGGAGCGGCTCAGTGGCTTGGCTGCGACCCAGACATTCCTGGGGCGCGCCAAAGGGAAAGATATCAGTTTGAGCGCTTTGTTTCAGGCGGAACTGGGACATTACCGCAGTTCCGACGGAACGAATGTAAATATCAACGGCGCACCTGTGGCGCTGCGTTCGCAGGCGGTTCAGCCTCTCGCGCTTGCCGTTCATGAGCTTGCAACAAATTCCGCCAAGTACGGTGCGCTCAGCGACCCGCGCGGATGCGTCACCATTACAACGGATTGCATGATGGAAGGAGACAAGGACCTAATTGCGATAGAGTGGCGAGAAACAGGGAGTCAACCTGTACAACCGCCAGACCGGCAGGGGTTTGGTACGACTTTGATCGAGCAAATGATCAAGAGGGTTTTTCAAGGCAGCGTTAAGCTTGATTATCGCTCCGAAGGACTAGTCTGTCGAATGACCTTGCCAAGGGCAAATGTGGAACAAATTCAGGCCGTAGGTTCCGATGCAATGTGAGCCAGGCGGTTCATTTTTGAAAACAGCGAATTTCTGTTGGGGTCGAAACCTGACACCTCCCTCCCCCCGCTTCCCTCCCCAACCCGTCACGAACCCCTTGCCAACCTCCCCCAAAGCGCGCTCCACTCCCAGCCGGGTCGCGACAGGAGGAAAACCGTATGATCCGTCATCTCGTTTCGGGCGCGCTGGGCGCGCTCGCTTTGTGTGCCGCCACCACCGCGCGCGCCGAAGTCTATGTCGATTACACCCCCGAAGCCGGGTTCTGGGATATCAACGCGGTCGATGTCGATCCCAACCATATCGACGATTACCTCGTCGGGCTGAAACAGAGCCAGGTTCCGTACTTCGAAATCCTCAAGAAGCGCGGGATGATCGACGCCTACAAGTTCGTGGTCCGCAACGGCTATGGCAAGGGGCAGCCCAGCGTGCTGATCATGGTCCATTACACCAGCTACGCCGCGCTTGCGCCGGACAAGGCGCGCGACATGGCGATCCAGAAAGAAACGCTCGCCGGATTCTCCAAGGAAAAGGGCGATGCGGCGGTCGCCGGGTATGAAAAATACCGGACCTTCGTCGACAACGGCCAGTGGACCGAAATGACGATGACCAAGTGAGCGAAGCGCCGGGTTGCCGCGACTTGCGGCAGCCCGGCGCTCGCCCTAATAAAGCTTCACCGCGCCCGCCCCCAGCGGAATGGCGTCACTGTTGTAGAAAGTGAAGCTGCCCGCATCGCGGCCCAGTTCGAACAGCGCAAAGCCGCCTGCGATGTTCCCGTCGCCGCCGGGGTTCTTGTGAAACAGGCTCTGCCACTTGGGCTCGTGTGGATTGCCGCTGCATTGGTCGGCGACCACGCACTCGCCCGGGCCAAACTTGGTCGAATGCAGCACCTCCGACCCCGCGCCCGAGCACACGTAGTGCATGGCGTCCTGCCTGATGTGGTACAGGCAATGGTCATGGCCGTTGACCCAGGCCTTGACCTTGGCGGCTTTCAGCATGGTGTTGAGTTCGTCATACTGCATGGGTCCGCCATGCGGCCCGACCGACCAGATCGGATGGTGGCCAACGCCGATCCGGATGTCTGCCGTGGGGTCGAGCTTGCGCTTCATATCCTCAAGTTGCACGGCCATCATCGATTTATCCATCGAGGTGCCGTAAAGCATGAATGGGAAGTGTTCCTTCCCCTCCAGCGCGACCGTATCGAAGAACAACATCTGCAAGGTCGGCCAGCCTTCGCGGCGCATCACCTTGTCGTACCACCGGGCATCCATGTGCCAGCGCGGGCTGATCCTGGTCCGGTCGATCTGGGCCTGGACCGAGCCGCCGTAATCGTGGTTGCCCAGAACCGAATACCAGTTCCCCAGATCGGGCGAATAGACGTTCTCGAAGCAGGTGTTCCAGCGATGGTCGGTGTCCGACCACACCCCCCAGTGATAGAAATTATCGCCGGTGCTGATCACAAATTCGGTGCGTTTTTCGCGCGCGATCTGTTCCATCGCGAGCGCCGTGCGGCGCTGATCCTCGCGCCCGTCGCGACCCCAGTCGCCGATCACCAGGAACCGCCAGACTTTTTCCGACGCGGGCTGTGCGCGCAGGAGCGTCGGCGCCGCCAGAACCAGCGGGACCGCTGCGACAACCTCGCGACGCGTAAACTGTTTCAATGCCATGGCCGCCCCCGGTTTCGCGCCGAGTGTGTCACCGTTACGAACCGCTGACAATCTCCCGCGAAGGTCCCGCAAACGCGTTCGCCGGACCCCCTCAAAAGCCCGGCGAGCGATTGGAAATCAGATTTCGACTAGCCGCCCCACTGGCCGGTGCCACTGCCCGCCCCGTTCGTACCGGCGAAGGTGATCCCGCCGCGCTTTCCCGCGTACATGCCGCTGTGCCCCACCAATCCGCCGACACAGCTGGTGGCGGTGCGGTCCGCGGAGGTAAAGTTGCAACCCCATATCGAGGTGAATTTGCCCGTCGGCCCAGTCGAATCGCAAATCACATGGCTGTCGAAGATCTTGCCGTTGGGCGGCTGAGTAGTGCTGATGCAGGTGTAGTTGTCGCTCGTCTTCTTACCGTCGGCCCAGGTAACGCTGGTGCTACCCGTCCACGAAGCGCCGGAGGCGAAACCACCATTGGGCATAGGCCCACCGACCGTGGTCGCTACGCCGGCTGTGGACTGGAATGTGAACGTCTGCGCTTGGGCGGGAGCGGAAAGTACCAATGCCATCGAAGCGATCACGATTGCAGAAACATATTTCATGTTCAGGCCCCTCTCGTTTTCGATGAGGTCAATCGAAACACGCGCAGCCTCTCAATTCGGCAACATTGCCGTCAAACAAACACTTGAGAAGAATCGAATGCCAACTGCCCTATCGAGTCGGCGGCCCTGTGCGGTTTTTACCTCAAACTGGCCGATATTGAAGTATCAAAAATTCAACTGACTAAAAACAATGGTAATTCTGCAGGCGGCCGCATCCCGGACGGGGAATGAGTCGGCTTTGTTTACTTTTCGTTCCGAGTTGCGCAGAAGGCTTGCCGGTGTCCGAGCCCCTCGCCCTCCCCGCGCTTCACGCCAGCCACGGCGGCACGTGGCTGTGCGATGCCACGGGCAGCACGCGCGGGTTGGCCAAGGGTGAAGCGATCGTCGCAGCAGCAGATACCCCGCTGCTGATGCTCAACGCCCCGCTGGTCGCCTCGCGACTGGGCTATCCCGATCTGTCCGGGCTCGACCTGCTCGAGCTGTTTGCGTTCATCTATCCAGCGCGGTTCGTTGTGCCGACGGCGAAGGGGCTGGCCGATGCGTTGGGGCTGGCCGAGCCCGAGGCCGACAGCGCCATCCCCGCGTTCCTCCAGCGCGCCGCCGGGGCACTGCTGGCGGCGTGCCGCGATCCCGCGTGGGCCGAGCGCGAAGGGGCGTGGAGCGGGCTCCAGTCGCTCGCCCGGTTGCGCTGGTCGTGGGCCGGGCCACTGGCACAGGCGATCGCAAAGCCCGAACGCGCCGAACGCTGGCTGTTCGCGCGGCTGCCCGAGTGGGAGGAGGCGCCCGAACGCCCGCAGCCCGCGCAGATTTCGCTTGGCAGCGAAGAGATCGAGGCGCGGCTTGCCCGCTTGCTCGGGCGCGATGCCGAGGAACGGCTTGGCCAGCGCGATTACGCGCGCGCTGCTGCGCAAGTGTTCGCTCCGCGCGGTCGGGAACGCGTGCCCAACGTGCTGCTGGCGCAGGCCGGGACCGGGGTCGGCAAGACGCTCGGCTATCTTGCCCCCGCCTCGCTGTGGAGCGAAAAGGCGCAAGGCGGGGTGTGGGTATCGACTTTCACCAAGGCTCTCCAACGCCAGCTCCGCCGCGAGAGCGCGCTCGCCTTCCCCCAGGGCGACGCCGCCAAGCCGCGCGTGGTGGTGCGCAAGGGGCGCGAGAACTATCTGTGCCTGCTCAACTTGGAAGATGCGCTGCAAGGCGGGTTCGGGGGACGTCCGGCAGTGCTCGCGCAACTGGTCGCGCGGTGGGCCGGGTACACGCGCGACGGCGACATGATCGGCGGCGATCTGCCCGGCTGGCTCGGCACATTGTTCCGCCAGCGCGGGATCCGCGCGCTGACCGACCAGCGCGGCGAATGCGTCTATGCCGGGTGCCCGCACTATCGCAAATGCTTCATCGAACGCAGCGTGCGCGCCAGTGCCGAAGCCGATCTGGTGATCGCCAACCATGCGCTCGTCATGGTCAACGCCGCGCGCGGAAGAGAGGGCGCGGGTAAACCAACCCGGCTGGTGTTCGACGAAGGCCACCACGTGTTCGACGCGGCGGATTCGACCTTCGCCGCCGCGCTCAGCGGGGCCGAGTCGATCGAGCTGCGGCGCTGGGTAATCGGCCCCGAAGGGGCGCGTTCAAAGGGCCGCCGCCGGGGCCTTGCCGCGCGGCTCGCCGATCTGGCGAGCTATGACGAGGATGGTGCGCGCGCGATATCCCAAGCGCGCGAGGCGGCCGATGCACTGCCATCCGAAGGCTGGCTGGCTCGGATCAACGAGGGCGCTTCGTCGGGCCCGCTCGAAGCGCTGCTCGGCGCGGTGCGTGCCACGGTTTACGCGCGCGACGAAAGCGGCGGTGCCGAAATGGGTTATGGGCTGGAGACCGAGGCGGCGCAACTCGAAGGCGGGTTCGTCGAACTCGCCGGGCAGGCGCAATCCGCGCTCGAAGCCTTGCGCAGCCCGCTGATCCGCCTCGGCCTGCGGCTCGAAGCGTTGCTCGCCGAACCGCCGGACTGGCTCGACGCCAGCGGACGGGCGCGGATCGAGGGCGCGCGCGGGAGCTTGGGCTGGCGCTGCGACCTTATCGCCGCATGGATCGCGCTGCTCGCCCGGCTAGGCGGCCCGATCGATCCCGAATTCGTCGACTGGCTCGCGGTCGAGCGCAGCGACGGGCGCGAATTCGATGTGGGTATCCACCGTCGCTGGCTCGACCCGAGCAAGCCCTTCGCCAAAGTCGTGCTCGAACCCGCGCACGGGGTGATGCTGACCTCCGCCACGCTGACCGGCGGGGGCGGATGGGAAACCGCGATCGCGCGCAGCGGCGCGCCGCACGTCGGGGTCGATCCCCGGCGGATCGAGGCGGAAAGCCCGTTCGACTATGCCACCCAGGCCGAAGTGCTGATCGTCACCGATGTGCCCAAGGGCGATATCCCCCAGCTCGCCGCCGCCTACGGCCGCCTGATCGAAGCCGCGGGCGGCGGGGTGCTCGGGCTGTTCACCGCGATCCGCCGGTTGCGCGCGATCTATGGGCGTATAGCTGACCGCCTCGCCCGCACCGGGCTGCCGCTCTATGCCCAGCACGTCGATCCGATCGACACCGGCACATTGGTCGACATTTTTCGGGATGATCCGCGAGCCTCATTGCTCGGCACCGATGCGCTGCGCGACGGGGTAGACGTACCCGGCCATTCGCTGCGGCTGGTGATCATGGAACAGGTGCCGTGGCCCAAGCCCTCGATCCTCCACCGTGCCCGCCGCGCTGCCGCCAACAAGGACGGGGGCGGCGGCAGCGCCTATGATGACGCGATTATCCGCGCGCGATTGGCGCAGGCGTTCGGTCGACTGATCCGCCGCGCCGACGATCACGGCCATTTCGTGGTGCTGTCCGCCGCGTTTCCTTCGCGCCTGCTCACCGCCTTTCCGCCCGCCACTCCGGTTCGGCGGGTGACGCTGGACGAAGCTTTACAAAGCGTCGCCGCCGGTGTTTCTCCTGCGCTGACTCAACCGGAGGGTGCCGCTTGAAAACGCGCTTATGAAAACGCTGGGACTCTTCCGTCACGCCAAGTCCGGCTGGGCCGACCCGCGCGCCCGCGATTTCGACCGCCCGCTGAGCGAGCGCGGAGAGCGCGGTGCGGCGTTGATGGGCACACATATCCGGGATTTCGGCGTCAGGTTCGATCGGGTTCTGGCATCCCCCGCGGTGCGCGTGGCCGAAACCATCGAACTCGCCAGCAAAGCCTTCGGGCGCAGTTTTCCGGTCGAATGGGATCGCCGCATCTACCTCGCCAGCTCCGCCACACTGCTCGAGCTCCTCCAGGGGGTTGAGGGCGATCCTGCGGCAGTGCTGATGGTCGGGCACAATCCGGGGCTCGAAGACCTGATCTTCGACCTCGTCCCGGACGATGGTAGCAGTCCGATGCGCGATGAAGTCGAAGTCAAGTTTCCCACCGCCACCTTCGCGGTGCTGGAGATCGACATCGCAAGCTGGGGCGACCTGGCCGAATGCAGCGCAAGGTTTACCCACATGACCCGCCCGCGCGATCTCGACCCCACATTGGGTCCGGAGTTGGTGGACTGAGGCGCTGACTACCTGGGATTTCGCCATCGACCGCGGCGGCACCTTCACTGATATCGTCGCGCGCTGCGCCGACGGGCGCGAGGAAGTGCTCAAGCTACTGTCCGAGGCCCCCGGTCACTATGCCGATGCGGCGCTGGAAGGCATATCCCGCATCCTCGCCAGCCACAGCGGCACGCTTGGCGCGGTGCGGATGGGCACCACGGTCGCCACCAACGCGCTGCTGGAACGCAAGGGCGAGCGGTGCGCGCTGGCGATTACCGCCGGGTTCGGCGACGCGTTGCGGATCGGCACCCAGGCGCGCCCTGATATCTTCGCACGTCACATCGTCTTACCGGAACAACTCTATGAACAGGTTGTCGAAATAGGCGAGCGGATTGACGCAGACGGGGCGCTGGTTCGCCCGCTCGATCTTGCCAGCACCCGCGTCCGCCTGAGAAAATTACGCGGAGACGGCTTCGATGCGCTGGCCATCGTGCTGGTCCACGGCTGGCGCTATCCCGACCATGAACTTCAGGTCGCAGCCATCGCCCGCGAGATTGGCTTCGCGCAGATCTCGGTCAGCCACGAGGTCGCGCCGCTGATCAAGCTGATCCCGCGCGGCGATACTACCGTGGTCGATGCCTACCTCTCGCCGGTGCTGCGGCGCTATGTCGAGCGCGTCCGCGGCGGATTGGCACCCAATACTCCGCTCCACTTCATGCAGTCCAACGGCGGGCTGGCCGAGGCTAATGCTTTTCGAGGAAAAGATGCGGTCTTGTCCGGCCCCGCTGGCGGCGTGGTCGGAATGGTCGCCGCCTCGTCGCCCCATTTCGCGGTCGGCGAGCCAGTACGGCTGATCGGGTTTGATATGGGTGGCACCTCGACCGACGTCTCGCATTATGCAGGCGCAATCGAACTGGCCGATGAGAGCAAGGTCGCCGGGGTCCGCCTGCGCGCGCCGATGATGCAGATCCACACGGTCGCGGCGGGCGGCGGCTCGGTCTGCCGGTTCGATGGAATGCGCATGCGCGTCGGCCCTCAGAGTGCGGGCGCCGACCCCGGCCCCGCCTGTTACGGTCGCGGCGGGCCGCTGACCGTGACCGATTGCAACGTGGCTTTGGGGCGGATCGACCCCGGGCATTTCCCGCAAGTGTTCGGCCTGAGGGGCGATGCGCCGCTCGATCATGGCGCGGCGAGCGCGCGCTTGAAAGATGTAGCCGACCAGTGCGGCATGTCTCCCGACGCCGCTGCGAGCGGCTTTCTGCGGATCGCGGTCGACAACATGGCCAACGCGATCCGCAAGATCTCGATCCAGCGAGGCCATGACGTCACCCGCTACACGCTCGCCTGCTTCGGCGGGGCGGGCGGGCAACACGCCTGCGCGGTCGCCGACGCGTTAGGGATTGGGCGAATACTGGCCCACCCGCTGGCCGGGGTGCTCTCAGCCCACGGCATTGGCCTCGCCCCGGTCAAGGCGATCCGCGAGCGCAGTTGGCTAAGGCCGCTGGGCGAAGATTTTTCGCTGGCGCTGGTGGAGTTGGAAGCGGTTGCGCGCGAGGCGTTGGCCGCCCAAGGGCTCGATGACATCGCCATCGCCTATCGTGCGCGATTGCGACTTGCAGGCAGCGACAGCACGCTCGAACTGGCGATCGAACCTCTCGCGACACTCGCCGCGCGCTTCGCCGACCTTCACCGCCGCCGCTTCGGCTACGCGGCAGAAGAAGTGCCAGTGGTCGATACCTTGATCGTAGAAGCCAGCTCCACAGTACAAGTCATTGCAGCGGAGCAGCAAAGCACGGCTGAAAGGGAGGAATGGCAAGGCCCCGCGCTGATTTTCGAGCCAACCTCGACCATCGTGGTCGATGCGGGCTGGAGGGCGCAGCGTGCGGGCGACGGCACGCTGATCCTCACCCGCACCACCCCGCTCCGCCGCGACCACGCCATCGGCACTGCCGCCGATCCGGTACAACTCGAGATTTTCAACAACCTGTTCATGGCGTTCGCCGAGGATATGGGTACCGCGCTCCAGGCCACGGCGACGTCGGTCAACATCAAGGAACGGCTCGATTTCTCGTGCGCGCTGTTCGATGCGGGCGGGCAATTGATCGCCAACGCCCCGCATATCCCGGTTCATCTCGGATCGATGGGAGAAAGTATCCGCACTATCTTGAGAAACCGCGGTAATAAAGCAGACGCGTGCGGTATCCGGCGGGGTGACGCCTATGTGCTCAACGATCCCTACGCTGGAGGTACTCACTTACCCGACATCACCGTAATCGTGCCGGTGTTTTACGACGGATCAACCACGGCGGACGCGTTCGTCGCGGCGCGCGGGCACCATGCGGACATCGGCGGAATTGCCCCTGGGTCGATGCCGCCCGATAGTCACACGATCCACGACGAGGGCGTTCTGATCGATGATTTTTTGCTGGTCGACGAAGGCCAATTGCGCGAACCTGAATTTCGTGCGCTGCTTGCCACGGGGCCACATCCCGCACGAAACCCCGACCGCAACCTCGCGGACTTGCGCGCACAGCTCGCGGCCTGCACCCGCGGCGCGGAGGCGCTATCTGCGGCGGCGGCCGATTACGGACCTAAAGTCGTGACCGCTTACATGAACCACGTCCTCGCCAATGCCGAAGAATCGGTTCGTCGCCTGCTCGGCCGGCTCGACGATGGTCAGTTCACCTATGCGATGGATAATGGCGCCCAAGTTGCTGTTTCCATTCGGATCGACAAGGTTGCGCGCTCGGCGACGTTCAACTTCACCGGCACCTCCACCCAGCTTGCCGACAACTTCAACGCGCCCCGCGCGATCGTTCGCGCCGCGGCGCTCTATGTCGTGCGCACGTTGATCGACGATGCAATCCCGATGAACGACGGCTGCCTGCGCCCGATCGAACTGGTCGTGCCTGAGGGCTCGATGCTTGCCCCGGTGTTTCCCGCCGCGGTCGTCGCGGGCAATGTCGAGACCAGTCAGGTGGTCACCGACGCTTTGTTCGCCGCCACCGAACGGCTCGCGCCGAGCCAGGGGACGATGAACAATTTCACCTTCGGCAACGATCGCCATCAGTACTACGAAACGATCTGCGGCGGATCAGGCGCGGGGCCCCATCACGACGGGACCAGCGCGGTGCAGACCCACATGACCAACAGCCGCCTCACCGATCCCGAAATTCTTGAGACCCGGCTGCCGGTACGGGTCGAGCAATTCGCCATCCGCCGCAGCTCGGGCGGAGCCGGGTTGCACCCTGGTGGCAACGGGGTGGTGCGGCGCGTGCGGTTTCTCGAGCCGATGCAGGCGCAGATCCTCGCCAATCGCCGCAAAGTGCCGCCGCGCGGAATTTGCGGCGGAAGAGATGCCGAGCCTGGGCGCAACTGGGTCGAGCGGGTCGACGGGACAGTCGAGGAGCTACCCGCAACTGCCTCGGCAGACATGGAAATCGGAGATGTGTTCGTGATCGAGACTCCCGGCGGTGGGGGTTGGGGCGAGCGCGGTGTGCATGCTTCCACAGGTTCAGCATGAGCGGACTGTCATCCGCGCTGACCGGGGCACTGTGCATGACGCGCCGCCTCGCAGGAGAGCCACAGCCTGTTCGCCGCATACTCGCGCCCGGTTGCCAGGCGCTTCGACCTGACCGGATATGGCAGCGTGGGGTTGTCTAGCGGAGCGGCCGGAATCGAGGTGGGGTTGCTGGTAACAGCCAAGCTGGATTGACGCCGCCGCATACGACATGACTGCACCTCGTCGGGCAAACATGTACCAACGTGCAGGCCGCCACCTAGCGGCTTGCCCCTGCCCGCACATTCGCTATTGATGGCTTCTGACACGCGACCCAGGGACATTCGGCATGGCTCAATTCGTCCTTCCCAAGAACA
>JANMQW010000088.1:0-2302 GCA_031370725.1 Novosphingobium sp. | reverse complement strand
CCGATCGGGATGAAGGATCTGTTCGCAACGCAGGGCGTCCAGACCACCGCCGCCAGCCACATCCTCGAAGGGTTCATCCCCGAATATGAATCAACCGTATCGCAAAAGCTGTGGGATGCGGGCGCGGGGATGCTGGGCAAGCTCAACATGGACCAGTTCGCGATGGGCTCGTCCAACGAGACGAGCTATTTCGGCAATGTCATCTCACCATGGAAGCGCAATGATGGCGGCAACGCCGCACTCGCGCCGGGTGGATCGTCAGGCGGCAGCGCCTCAGCAGTCAGCGCCCGGCTGTGCCCCGCCGCCACCGGCACCGATACCGGCGGATCGATCCGCCAGCCTGCCGCGTTCGTCGGGATCAGCGGGATCAAGCCGACTTACGGGCGCTGCTCGCGCTGGGGCATCGTCGCCTTCGCAAGTTCGCTCGACCAGGCCGGGCCGATGGCGCGCGATGTGCGCGATTGCGCGATCATGCTCGAGGCGATGGCCGGGTTCGACGCCAAGGACGCGACCAGCCTGAATGTGCCCGTGCCCGCATGGGAAGCCGGATTGAACGCGGACATGAAGGGCTTGCGCGTCGGCATCCCGCGCGAATACCGGATGGACGGCATGGATTCCGATGTCGCCAAAAGCTGGGACGATGGCATTGCCTGGCTCAAGGACGCTGGCGCGCAGATCGTCGATATCAGCTTGCCCCACACCAAATACGCCCTGCCCGCATACTACATCGTCGCCCCCGCCGAAGCCTCGTCCAACCTCGCCCGCTATGATGGGGTGCGCTATGGCCTGCGCGAGCTTCCCGAGGGCGCAGGCCTGCAGGACATGTACGCCGCAACCCGCGCGGCGGGGTTCGGGGCTGAGGTCAAGCGCCGCATCCTGATCGGCACCTATGTGCTCTCGGCCGGGTTCTACGACGCCTATTACACCCAGGCCCAGAAGGTCCGCACGCTGATCGCGCGCGATTTCGAGGCGGCATGGGCCAAATGCGACGTGGTGCTCGCCCCCACCGCTCCCAGCGCCGCGTTCGCGCTGGGCGAGAAGAGCGAAGATCCGCTGGCGATGTACCTCAACGATGTGTTCGCCGTCCCCGCCAGCCTCGCCGGACTCCCTGCAATGTCGGTGCCTGCGGGGCTGAATCGTCAGGGCCTGCCGCTCGGCCTCCAGATCATCGGCAAGGCGTTCGACGAGCAGGGCGTCCTCAACGCCGGGCTGGCAATCGAAGCCCGCGCCGGGTTCACCAGTCGACGGGAGAAATGGTGGTAGCCAGCGCGAGCGCACCGGCGAGCCTGCCCGACGGCGGGCGCTTCGCCGCGCTCGATTCGCTGCGCGGCGTCGCGGCCATCGGGGTCGCGGCGTACCATATCCACAGCGAGGGTTTGCTGTTCAACAGTGCGCTGGTCCGCAGCGGCTGGCTGTGGGTCGATTTCTTCTTCGTACTCTCGGGCTTCGTCATCGCCGCGAGTTATGGCGAGCGGCTGGCGAGCGGATTTGCCGTGCGCCGGTTCATGCTGTTGCGGCTGGGGCGGATCTACCCACTGCACATAACCCTGCTTGCGCTCTATCTTGGCATCGAGCTGGCGCGCCTGATCTTTCAGCCGGACGGCTGGAGCGCCAATCCACCGTTCGCCGGGCGGCGCTCGGAAGGTCACCTGCTCGCGTCGGTATTGCTGATCCAGACTTTCCTCGAATCCCCGAGCGCGTGGAACCCCCAAAGTTGGAGCATCGCGGTCGAGCTATGGCTCTATCTCGCCGCCGCGCTGCTCTGGCGCGCGTTGGGCGGACGGGCCTGGATCGCGGCGCTGGCTGCCGCAGTGGTCGCGGGCGTGCTGGTATTGGCGCAGGTAAACTTGCCGGTCCTGACCTGGGGGGTTCTGCGTGGCGTCGCCGGATTTGGGCTGGGCATCGCCTGCTGGCAGTGGCGCGGCCGGCTGCCGGGCGGGACGATCGCCGAGGTGCTCTGCGTGGCGGCGATTGCCACGATATTCGTGCTGCCGCTGGTCGAGCCCGCGCCGCTGGCCGACCTTGCCTTTGCCGCGACGGTGCTGGTCTTCGCGCGCGAGCGGGGGGCGATCTCGCGTGTTTTGCTCCAGCGCTGGGCATTGTTTCTGGGGACCTTGTCTTACTCGCTGTACATGGTCCACGTGTTCGTGGTCGCGCGCGGGATGGATGGCCTCCGCCTGATCGGACTGGGTTCGGTGACGCAGGTCGGCGGTGTGCCCTACAAGCAGATCGTCGCCGCGCCGTGGCTCGCCGATCTGCTGGGCGCGGGCCTGATCGCCGCGTGCGTGCCCGTCGCGTGGCT
>JANMQW010000128.1:0-27472 GCA_031370725.1 Novosphingobium sp. | reverse complement strand
GATGGCGGAATTGGTAGACGCACCAGCTTCAGGTGCTGGCGCTCGCAAGGGCGTGGAGGTTCGAGTCCTCTTCTGGGCACCACTTTCCCTGCGGGGACAGTCACAAAATCGTTGCAAAACCCGCAGAAATCTGCC
The DNA here is from genome assembly GCA_031370725.1 of Novosphingobium sp. Taxonomy (GTDB): domain Bacteria; phylum Pseudomonadota; class Alphaproteobacteria; order Sphingomonadales; family Sphingomonadaceae; genus Novosphingobium. Next base: position 27,337 of record JANMQW010000128.1, on the reverse strand, counting down.
ATTTTTTGACTGATTTTGGTGCTCGGTGTTTCACCCTGTTTCAGGCCGTGCCCCGTGATTCCGGGGCATCGAACGGGGCCTTTTGCCAAAATCAACATTTGCATGAGAGGGAGGCCCCAAAATGTCTCTAAAAGCATCTGAAATCAATGGCTTCCACCCGAGTGATGCACCTTACAAGCGGACGGATGAGAAGGGGCTCTTTCTTCTGGTCAAACCGACCGGTTCCAAGCTCTGGTACTGGAAGTATCTTTTCGGCGGACGCGAGAAGAAGATGGCCATCGGACCTTGGCCCGAGGTCAGCCTCGCCAAGGCGCGCCATGTTCGGGACATCAACCGAATCAAGCTTGCCGAAGGCATCGATCCGATGATGGAGCGCAAGCGGGCGAAGAACGCTGCCAAGTATGGCGGCGAGAACACCTTCGCGGCAGTCGCGCGCGAATACATCGAACAGAAGATGGTTGGCGAAGGCCGAGCTGAAGGTACGCTCCTCAAAGCGCGCTGGTCCTGGAACTGCTCAAGCCGGCGATCGGCAACATGCCGATCTCGGACGTCGATCCGCAGATGATGCTTGCCCCGCTCAAGAAGCTCGAAGCGCGCGGTAACCGGGAGACCGCGAAGAAATGCCGGTCATTCGCCAGCCGCGTCTTCCGTTATGGCGCGGCAACTGGACGCTGCACCATCGATCCAACCGCGATCCTCAAGGGCGCACTCCTTACTCCGCAGGCCCGCCATTACGCCGCGATCCTTGAACCGGACGGGTTAGGCAAACTGTTGCGCGCCATCGACAACTTCGAGGGCAGCGCCGTCGTCAGGTTCGCGCTCCAGATTACCCCTCATGTATTCGTGCGTCCCGGTGAACTGCGCCACGCCGAGTGGAGCGAGTTTGACTTCGACAAAGCGACCTGGACCGTGCCCGCCGGAAAGATGAAGGCGCGCCGCACTCATGTCGTTCCGCTTTCGCGTCAGGTTTTGGCGCTCCTCCAACGACTCCAGGAAGCGACCAGCGACCGGGTAAGAAAATATCTCTTCGCCGCGCTCTACACCCCGCGCAGGCCGATGAGCGAGAACACGATCAACGCCTCGCTGCGCCGTATGGGTTACTTGCGCGGCACCACTAGAAGACGTCCTCGATGGATTTGCCTTCTGTCCGGCGCGGCACGATCCGGATGTCAAGATCGAGCGTGGCGATCACGCGGAGCAGTGTTTCCAGTTTTGTCCCCTGGCTGCCGTTCTCGATGGCCGATATGGTTTTTTGCTGCTTGCCGATCAAGCTTGCCAATTGTTGCTGGGTCATGCCCTGCCGACGGCGTTCATTTTGAATGATCGCACCAAGCTGGCGGGGCAGTCTGACAACCTGATTCATGGGACTCTCCCCACCTTTGAAATATACCCTATAAGGTATGTGGCTGCAATATACCCTGTGAGGTATAACTAGGAAATACACCCTTGAGGGGATCAAGTCCCAAGCGATCAGCCTCACCTCCCGCTCCGCTGATCCTGCTCCCGATCGTTACCCGAATGGGCCGGGACGCCAGGCCCGGTCCGCGTCAGCGGATAGAGCGGGTCGCCCGTCAGGGCAGCCCCTCAAACCTTTGGCCTGCTGCGCGCAATCGGTCGACAGTCGAGCGTCACTTGTGTCATCTGCGCCGATGTCCAAACTCACGCTTGCCCAACTCACCTCCCTGCTCTTCAAAGCGTGCGATGAGCTTCGCGGCAACATGGATGCCTCGGAATACAAAGAGTACATTTTCGGCGTCCTGTTCCTGAAGCGGTGCAGCGACCTGTTCGATCAGCAGAGGGAAACGCTGACCGCTAAGTTGCAGGAGCGTGGCCTTGAAGGAGCACGCTTGGACGCAATGCTCGAAAGCCGCGATCAATATACCTTCTATGTTCCACCGGAAGCCCGTTGGGAAACCGTTCGCCACCTGAAGGAGGGAGTCGGTGATGGCCTCAACTCGGCACTGGGTGAGCTTGAGCGCCAAAACAAGGATCAGCTTGAGTACGTCCTCGAAGGCATCAACTTCAACAAGCCGATTGGCCAAAGGAAGCTCAGCGACGATACGTTGGTCAACTTCATTCAGGTCTTCGAGAAGATCCCGCTCCGCGACGAAAACTTCGAGTTTCCCGACCTTCTTGGCTCTGCGTACGAATACCTGATCAAGTATTTTGCAGACTCGGCGGGCAAGAAGGCCGGAGAATTCTACACGCCAGCGGACGTCGTCCGAACCATGGTTGAGATAGTCGATCCACACCCGGGCATGAGCGTTTACGATCCCACCGTCGGCTCCGGTGGTATGCTGATCCAGTCACGCGACTACGTGCGGGACAATGGAGGCAATCCGAGCGATTTGACGCTGGCCGGACAGGAATCGCAGGGTACGACCTGGTCGATCTGCAAGATGAATATGATCCTGCACGATATCCAGTCGGCCAAAATCGAGCAGGAAGACACGCTCACCAAGCCGCAACACCGTGAGAATGATGGGGAGCTAACCCGGTTTGATCGCGTCCTCGCCAACCCGCCTTTCAGCCAGAACTACAGCGCCAAGGACATGGAGTTCAAAGGCCGTTTCACCAAATGGATGCCGGAAAAGGGCAAGAAGGCCGACCTGATGTTCGTCCAGCACATGCTGGCGGTGCTTAAGAGCAACGGACGGATGGCGACCGTCATGCCGCACGGCGTGCTGTTTCGCGGCGGCGAGGAAAAGGACGCGCGGGAGCATTTCATCAAGCAGGGCTGGCTCGATGCCGTCATCGGCCTGCCGTCCAGCCTGTTCTATGGCACCGGCATCCCGGCCTGCATCCTGGTGATGAACAAGGAGCATGCCGAAACCCGCAAGGACGTGCTGTTCATCAATGCCGACCGCGAATACCGCGAAGGCAAGGCGCAGAATTTCCTGCGGCCCGAAGACATGGCCAAAATCGTCGATGTCTATCGGCGGCGGGCATACGTGCCGGGGTACGCCCGCGCGGTGCCTGTCGCGGAGATCGAGGCCGAGCAATTCAACTGCAACATCCGCCGCTATGTCGATAACGCGCCGCCGCCCGAACCGCAGGATGTGCGCGCGCATATCCATGGCGGGGTGCCGGTGGTGGAAGTGGATGCGCTCAAACGCCACTGGACCAATTACCCCGACCTGCGCGACGCCTGCTTCGCCCCGCGCGAGGGCGACGCGGCCTATTGCGATTTTGCCCCGGCCATCGCCAAGCGGCGCGACATTGCCGAACTGGTGAAAGCCCACCCCGGCGTGCTCGCCACGCATCGGGGGTTCATGGACCGGCTGGCGGCGTGGTGGGGCACGATCCAGCCGCAGATGGAGATGCTGGCAGGCGGCAACGGGCAGGCAGACAATGTCTATGCTCTGCGGCGCGGGCTGATGGCGGATATTTCGGAGAGTTTCGCCGATCAGGCGCTGCTCAACCCGTTCCAGATCCGCGGCGGCATGGCGCGCTATGTCGATAGCTTGAAGATTGACCTCAAATCGGTGGCGGCGAGCGGCTGGGGGGCGGAGCTGATCCCCGACGATGAAATTCTGCAAAGCGAATTTCCCGAGCTGATCGAGGAACTGGCGACCAAGCGCGCGCGGATCGATGAGTTGCAGGCGCTTTTTTCAGCTGCCGACGAAGAAGGCTATGAGGATGAGGACGAAACTGGTGCCCTCCCTTCCGCACAATTGTCTGCCCTCAAGGCCGACCAAACCGCTTTGAACGGCCAGATGAAACACCTGGTCAAAGAGGCCAAAGCGGTTCTCGGCGCGATCAAGGCGGACATCCTCTCCCGCGATGCCTGGCCCTGTTGCTGGACCAAGGGTGACTTCGGCATCGGCGGCACGCAGACCAGGCCCGATCTGGATGGTGCGAGCCGGACAGCGAGTATCGCCCGCGATGCAGAGGCCGATCCCTTCCTGCGAGCGCCAATCGAAAAGCTAGTGGATGAGGGCAAAGATATCGAGTTTCGCCTGTTCGACATCGGCAAGCAGTTGGCGGCGCATAAGGCGCTGGAAGATGAGGCCAGGGCACTGAAGACAGAGCTGCGCGTGGCGGAAAAGCGGCGCGAGGAACTGGTCGCCGCCGCACGCGCCAAGATCACCACGGATGCGGCGCGCACGCAGATTCTGCTGCGCTTCCGCAATAGCCTGTTCGCCACCTACCGCGCCTATCTGGATGCAGACCGCCGCGCGGTGACCTCGGCGATCGAAAACCTGCACGACAAATATGCGGTGACGGTGCGCGATATCGAGCAGAAGCGCAGCGATGCGGCGGCGGAACTCGATGGATACCTGAAGGCGCTGGCGTATGTATGAACCCTTGTCGGCCTTTGCCGATATTCATTACGGTAAATCGCCGATTGGCATTGTGGATGCCGAGGGCGTTATCCCCATTTATGGAACTGGCGGGGTCTATGGGCAGGCAACCACCAGTCTCTTCCCCGGCCCCGCCGTCATCGTTCCGCGCAAAGGCTCCCTTTCGAGCACGCACTTTGCTGATGGGCCGTTTTGGGCTTCGGACACGACCTATGCCGCCATCCCGAAAAAGGGGGTCGATGCGAAGTGGCTCTATTATCAGCTTAGCCTATTCAACCTTGAAGCGTTGAATGAAGCTACAGGCGTTCCCAGCATTAACCGGGATTGGCTCGCCAAAATCGGGATATTTCCGCACCATCACTACCAGCAAATCACAATCTCCCGCGTCCTGCGGGCGCTCGATACCCTGATCGAGGCGACGGAGGGGTTGATTGCCAAGCAGGAACGGGTGCGCGCCGGGTTGCTGCAAGACCTGTTCACGCGCGGCGTGGACGACCACGGCCAGCTTCGACCGCCCCGCGACCAAGCCCCGCACCTCTACCACCAGACCGAACTCGATTGGCTGCCCTTGGGGTGGGAGGTCATGAACCTAACGAATGCATGTTCGGTCATCCGCGATGGCACACACTTGCCACCACAACGGACAGAAGCAGGCCCACTGTTACTGAGCGTGAGAAATATGGTGGATGGTGGATTTCAGCTTACAGAAAGCGATGAACGCGTGCCCGAGAGCTTTTTCGAAATCATGCACCGAAATTGGCGAATTAGGCCGGGCGACACATTGCTTGCGATTGTTGGGGCAACCATTGGAAAAACCTGCCAAGTACCTGATGAGTTTCCAAAATTTACGCTCCAAAGAAGCGTCTGCGTTTTGCGCGGTGAAACAGGAATTCTAACACCGGACTTTCTCGCATTGCTCATTCAGCGGCCCGCATTTTACACTGCATTGTGGTCAAGAGCCAACCAGACAGCTCAGCCGGGCATATACCTTGATCAGATTGCCAAGATTTCTGTACCTGTTCCCTTGATGCACGAACAACAAACTGTTTGCGCTGCGATGAAAGCAGCGTCTGGCCGCATCGCTGCCTTAAAGGCCGATCTATCCAAACTCCGCCTCCAGAAATCCGGCCTGATGCAAGACTTGCTCAGCGGCAAAGTCTCGGTCGCGCCGTTGCTCGAACGCACGCTCGAAAGCGTCCCCGCATGAGCGAATATGCCCATGTCGAGCAGCCGCTGCTGGCGCAGCTGGCTGGCCTCGGCTGGACGGTGGTCGATCAGGGCAACCAAATGATCCCACAGGACCCGGCCCGCTCGCTGCGCGCCAGCTTCCGCGAGCTGATCCTGCCACAGGTGTTCCGCGATTCTGTCCGCGCGCTGAACGGGCAGGACTGGCTGAGCGAGCGGCAATTGGCCGGGCTGATCGACGAGATTTTCCGCCAGCCGGGCAAGGGCCTGCTCGACGCCAACGAAGCGGTGCAGACGCTGCTGATGAAGGCGCAGGTCGATCGCAACGACGTGACCGGGGAGAAAGACCCGACCGTCCGCCTGATCGATTTCGCGCATCCCGAGCGCAACAGCTTCCACGTGATCAACCAGTTCCGCGTCGATACGCCGGGCTGCGTCAAACAATTCATCATCCCCGATGTGGTGCTGTTCGTGAACGGGCTCCCCTTGGTGGTGATCGAGGCCAAGATCGGCGATGCCAACACCGCCAACCCGATGCACGAGGCCTATGTCCAGCTGCAACGCTATCGCGATGCCCGCGCCGAAACCGGGCGCGCCGGACTGCGCGAAGGCGAGCCAAAGCTGTTCTATCCCAACCTGCTGTGCATCCGCACCTGCGGCGAGGCGGCCGAATTTGGCAGCATCACCAGCGCGCCCGAACATTTCTACAGCTGGCGCAACATCTGGCCCGATCAATACGCCGCGATCACCCCGCCACTCGGTGCTGTGCGCGCGCAGGAAGAACTGGTCCAGGGACTGCTCAACCCGCACTGCCTGCTCGACATGCTGCGCACCTGCTCGGTGTTCAAGGATACCGAGAGCGGTAAGCGGGTGAAGGTGCTCGCCCGCTATCAACAGCACCGTGCCGCCCGCCGCATCGTCGAGCGGCTGCGCAGCGGCGAAACGCCGATGGAGCGCAGCGGGGTGATCTGGCACACTCAGGGCTCGGGCAAGTCGCTGACCATGGTGTTCGTCGGCCGGATGCTGCGCGCCAGCCGTGACCTCAATGACATGAAGATCGTCATGGTGGTCGATCGCGCCGATCTGGAAGACCAGTTGACGGGCACCGCGCGGCTGATCGGCGGCAAGATCAATCTGGTCGATAGCCGTGCCGGGGTGCGCGAGGTGCTCGCCTCGCCCGCGTCAGACGTGAACATGGTGATGGTTCACAAGTTTGTCGAAACGAAGGACGATCTGCCAGACAGCTTCCGAGAGAAACTGGGCCGCTACGCCCCGCCGCCGAGTGCGGAAAGCTTTGGCGTGGTCAATACGTCTGACCGCATCCTGATCATGGTCGATGAGGCCCATCGCACCCAGGGCAGCGATATGGGCGACAATCTGTTCGAGGCCTTCCCCAATGCCACCCGAGTCGCCTTCACCGGCACCCCACTGAAAACCGAACGCCATGGCGGACGCCAGACGGTCAAGCGCTTCGGCGAATATATCGATACCTACAAGCTGATGGACGCCGTGGCCGATGGGGCAACGCTGCAAATTCTCTACGAAGGTCGCACCGCCAACACCGCGCTGCGAGACAAGGCGGAGTTCGATCAGGCATTCGAGGATCTGTTTGAAGAACGCTCCGCTGCAGACCTGCTCGCCATCAAGAAGAAATACGGCGCAACCGGCGACATTCTGGAGGCGGAAAGCCGGATCAGCGCGATCGCCCGCGATCTGGTGGGCCATTACATCGACAACATCCTGCCCAACGGCTTCAAGGCGCAGGTGGTGTGCCATTCCAAGCTCGCCGCCGTGCGCTACCAGCGGGCGCTGCGGGAGGCCTTGGCCGAGCGGCTGGAGCGGGAGCGCGCCAAGGCTGCGCCGGACGACGATCTGATCCGCCGCGTCGCCTTCCTCAAAGTGGCCGTCGTCGTCTCGTCCGACGCGACTAACGAAGCTGCCGAAATCACCTCCGCGCGCCGCGATGCCAAGGACCTGAATGCGGTCGAGAACTTCTGCAAGCCGTTCGACCTTGATGATTATGGCAAGGCGAACACCGGCGTCGCCTTCCTTGTCGTCTGCGACATGCTGCTGACCGGCTTCGACGCCCCGATCGAGCAGGTGATGTATATCGACAAGCGGTTGAAGGAGCACAATCTGCTTCAGGCCATCGCCCGCGTGAACCGGGTGACGCATGGCAAGCAGCGCGGCTTCATCGTCGATTACATCGGCCTCGCCAACCACCTGACTGACGCGCTGAAGATCTATGCCAATGAGGATATGGAGGATTTGCAGGCCGGGTTCAAAAACCTGACCTCCGAGCTGCCGATCCTCGAAGAACGCTATCGCCGCCTGCTCCAGCATTTTCAGGGGCTGGGCGTGCATGACATCGAGGCCTTCCTGACCGGCACGCTGGGTAGTCCCGAGGATGACGTGCGGGTGGTCCATAAGGCGGTCGATGCGCTCGAAGCGATCAAGGCGCGGGCGGATTTCGAAGTCTATCTCAAGAAGTTCCTGATGAGCCTCGACCTGATCCTGCCGGGTGCAGCCGCCCACGTTTATCGCGGCCCGGCGCGGCGGCTGGGCTATCTGATGCGGATGGCCAAGGAACGCTTCAAGGACGATTCCATCGATTTTGCCGGGGTCGGCCAGAAGGTCGCGGCGCTGATCAACCTGCATTTGATCGAACTGGGCATCGACCCGCAAATTCCGCCGGTTGAACTGCTCGATCCCGATTTCGTCAATCAGGTGACGGGCCATGCTGGCGGCAGCACCCGCGCCAAGGCCAGCGAGATGGAACACGCCATCCGTAAGCACTGCACCATCCATTTCGATGAAGACCCGGCCTTCTTCAAGCGGATGAGCGAGAAGCTCGACACGCTGATCGCCAAGCATGGCGAAGACTGGAAAATGCTCGCCGAAACCTATGAGGAATTGCGCGCTGAAATTCGCAGCGGACGGGGCGACGTAGGCGCAGAGCAACCGGCAGAAGTCGTTGTATTTCGGGACAACCTGTTCGACCTGATCGGCGACGGCGCGACGCTGTCGGTCGAGGATGCGGCGATGCTGGACGCGCTATCCGCACGGCTGGTCGGCATCATCCGCGAGGCCATCGCAATCGTCGATTTCTGGCGCAAGCCCGATCAGGTGCGCCGCCTGCGCGCCAACATCGATACGGAGTTGATGGTGGCCGGCATTGGTGCGGTCCAGGATCAGCACCAGCGGATTGCCGTGGAACTGACCAAGCTCGCCGAAAAGCGCCATGCGGAACTGCTCAGGCCATGAAGATGTGTGCCCAGGACATCGAGTTCACCCTCATCCGCAGTGAGCGGAAAACGGCGGACATCGTGATCGAGCGCTCGGGTGACGTGATTGTTCGCGCACCGGTAGGCGTCGATGACGAGAGGGTCCGCGAGGTCGTGGCTAGCCGCGCGCTATGGGTGCATCGCTCGCTAGCGGAATGGGAAGACCTGAACTCCAGCCGCAGGCACCGCCCTCTCGTCCAAGGGCAGGGTTTCGCCTATCTCGGGCGCTCCTACCGACTGAAATTTGTCGCCGATTCCAAGGTGCCGCTGCGATTAAAAAACGGTCGCTGGGAATTGTCGGAAGCGTTCGTTGCCCGTGAAGGGGATGCCGCCGCGCGCAAAGCATTCCGCGATTTCTATATCGCCAAAGGCATGCAGATATTCACCGAGCGGGTCCGTCAACTCGCCCCTTTGGTCGGCGTGGAGCCAAGCGAAGTGGCCGTCAAGGAACTCGGCTATCACTGGGCCTCGTGCGGCGCAGGCGGCGGGCTGAACTTTCATTGGAAGACCCTGATGGCTCCGCAAACGGTGATCGACTACATCGTGGTGCACGAGCTCTGCCACCTGCGCTTCCGTGACCATTCGGACGCGTTCTGGAACGAAGTGGACAAGGTGTTGCCGCGATATCGGGAGCGGAAAGAATGGCTTAGGGTGAACGGGGCGGCTATGGACACCTAATGTCGGGGCGATTTAGGTCGCACGGCTTGGGCTTGAGGCGGGCTAATTCGGCCTTCAACTGCGAAAGCTGGTCTGAAAGTTTCTTGATCTCATCCTGCTGGCGCTCGACATCACCCCTCAGCGCTGACACTGAGGCCCGCGCTTCGTTGGGGATTGAGCCATAGCGATCAACGTCGCGAATATGTTGATCGATTGCGCCACGCAGGGTAGTGGCCTCAGTTGAAAGCTTTCCCGCAATTTCTTCGTTTCGACCGGCAAGATTTGTAAGAAAAACGACAAATGTTACAGAAATCCCCAAGATCGCTCCGGCTGCCGCAATCATGGCGAAGAAATTGTAACCTCTCATTTTGTCCGCTTGGTCAAGCGCGCCCTTGGCGTCAACTTTTGCGGACTGCGCTTCGTTTGCAGCGCTCTTTGCAGCGGCAGCAGCGTCCTCAGAATTTTTGTTAGCGACCTCCACCATGTCCGGGATGGAGCTTCGAATTGCAATTGGGGCCGCGTTCTCAAAAATAGGCTTTGCAGCTTTTTCTATCATCCCTTTGATATTAGGAAAATCGGTATTTGATGGCGGTCTGCCATAAGTCGGATTCGACGAAGTTTTCGTGAATTCGATCCAGATCAGGCCATCGTCCTTTGCTATGTGATATGCTTCATTGGTTAAGTTGTGCAACGGGATACACAGCTTCCCCCAAAAGCCTGGATCAACGAGCGGGCCAGTACCTAAGAGCAACCCCCTATGGACGTGGTTGATCTGAAGATTGAAACGTACTGCCATGAAAGGAGGCAATCTGAAGTAAATGTCGGATTCAACAAAGACAATGGAATTGGCCGGTATCTCAAGAAAATCCTGAGAACCATCATAAATCTTCTGGGGGTAGTTCACCCCCTTTTCGTAAATGAATGCCTCGCTTCCGATCTTGCTCTCATAAGAGGCCGCTTTGAGGGGCGATTTGTCACCGCTTCTGCCGTCAAAAGGTGAAATCATGCCGGTTTTTTCGACATATTTGATGATGTCATCCGCTGACAAGAGCGCAGCAGGAGATTTCGGGAATGGATCTTTGGCCGGGTTTTGGCCTGACATTTTGAAGGGTTCGGCAAGCTTGAGGGCCGTAGCGTCATCTAGCTGAATCACCCGATCAAGCCCTAACAGCCCGGCCAGACTGCGCAGGACTTGTCATCATTTCGCGGTCAGAGAAGCCGAAACAAGTGATCGTAACTCCGAGTGCGTCGGAAATTTCTCCGATGAACTCATTCAGTTTGCTACCTGCGTCGATCAGATCAGACTCAGATCCGACATAATCTAGATGATTCAGCACGATCATGGTTGGATTGTTGCAGGCAATCGCGGCCTTTACCACTGAAGCTTCGAATTGGCCCACGCGCCGCAGTTTCTTGGTTACCGTCGTGAATTCGCGAAGGTCGGCTTGCGAATCGATAGATTCGGAAATCGCTTCCCAACTGGTTTCGCCCGGCAGCGGCCCAGAATTACCGGCAACCCGGATCGGATATGAACGGATGACGAGCACGACATTATCCACGTCCATCGGACTCAGTCCAGTCTCGGCCAAAGCTGCAGCGGCAGTCGTCGCGCGCGAAGTGGCCTTGGGCCAATAGCCGCCATCGTGAAGCGACAGGCCAAACCCCTGTGTCCCTTCGATGACAACCCTCGCGCCCGTGTCCAGCCAGTTTCGCATCAATGCTGTCGTGTCGTGCAGAAACGTATCGAGTGCCCCGCAGTGTGCGGCATCATGCCGGTGGAGCGGAAAGTTGGATGCCTCGCGGGCGACCTGCGCCATGATGGCCGCACCAACACCACTGCCGGTCGATCCTATCCCTGAAACCAGCCCAGCCTCGACTTCCCAAGCCTTCTGTTCCGGTGTGATAATGTTCGCGTAGGGGCTCACAAATATGCGGTCGCGCGGATAGTCGAGCTCGTCAATTTCGCGCAGCAAGACGTTGACGTCGATGTAGGAACCAGCGGGAAATACGACATCTACGTTGCGATCAACCGCCCCGGCCGGGAGTTGCCGAAGGGCAAATTTCCGCCCGGCACGATCGTAGGCTGTGTGGCCAGAATTGGGCCCGCCAACGCGCACCACCGCAATCCGACGCTCGGTTGCCATTCTCACCAGCTCAAGGGAAACCTTACCCTTGCCCTCTGAGCCGAATTGACCCCCAACGACGATCGATACGGGCATTAGCTCTCCTTCTCCCACGCAGCCGACAGACTCGTGAGGAGGGTAGCCATATCGTCCTTTGAGGCGACGTTGAAGACAGTTTGATCGGCAAGCCGCTCAAGCGAGGGAACCAGCCGTTCGACTGGTGAGGCATTGGCCTCTTCAAACGCTTGGTCCGCATCGAAAGTGGGCAACTCCAACCTCTCAGCGAAACGCCCTCGCCGAACCTCATCGGGTGCCGATACGTAGACATGGACGAAGCGAAACCCGAATTTTTCCCTTAGAAAAGCGTGATCGTCAGGAAAGCGGAGGCCATCGACAACGATCGCGTTCGCCCCAGAGACTCTAGAGAGTGTCCGTTCGGCAAGTTCCCGCTGACGGCCCTCCCGGTTCACCTCTGTGCCGATCAACTGGCGATGATATCGATCTAGTGGCAAGTCCCGTTCTCTGAGGAGATCATCGATCACCAAGCTAAACCTGGTGTACGCGTAACCCTTCGCCGCTAGGATTTCCGCCAAAGTCGTTTTCCCTGCGGCGATGAGTCCGCTAACCCCAATCACGAATGGCGTGCGGCGCACCTCAAGCCGAGGGATTATCAAAGGAGGCTCGTTTGCCGTGCCCAGCCCTTCCGAAAGCTCCGCGAGATGAAACGTGCCGACTAGCGCGGACGTGATAGCATCAAGCTCATCATGGGTGACCTTTGAAGTCGCGTACTTTCCGCGGATCCCGAAGTTTTTGAGACCGAGCTTCAACCACTCCTCGCCCGCACCCTTACGTGGGATACGCATCACGTCCTGAGCAGCCCCAGGGTAGCTCTCGATCACCGGCAACCCTTGTGACCTGAAGATTTGGGCCAACCGGATGCCCCGGGCAGTCAACTTTTGCATGCTTGGCAGTAGGCTGGGGTAAACATTCACACCCCTTCGCTTTAGCTCACGTTCGCAAAAACGCATGATGCCAAATTCATCGCGCGTCGGATCATCGTCAAATACGGATTGCCGCCCGAATGGGAGACAGAGAGGGGAGTCAATGGATACGAGATCAGGTGAGGCATCGAGTGTGCGCTGAATGAGATCCGCATCGGTGGAGATTGTCTCGGTTTTCGCCCTCGAGCAGTCCAATAGGCACCAGCCGGTCGGCCGCGCCTCTGAACCAGTGAGATCGATGCCGACGATTCTCGATCGTTCGGCTTTCAGGCCGCTAAACAACTCGCGGAAGGTCGGCGCGCGCGACAGTGCGGGATCGGGCCTTCGCAATCGCGGAGGCAATTTGTAACGATCCTTCGGGTCGGACCATTCAACGAACTTAGCGGCGTGCCCGAGTAAGTCATGCTCATAGCCCAACCGCGCCAATGCATGATCCATAAGGCCGCCCATAGCGGCAATATCAGCTCGGTTGTACGCAATGAGTCGTCGTAATGCATTGACGTCTCCACGAAGATACTTGTGCCAGAGGAGAACTGCCGCAAAGCCGTCTACTCCCTCCAGATCTTGGCGAAAACTCAGACTCAATTCTTTCTCGATTGCTTTTTGTCCGCCAGTCAAACCAACGCGGCGGCACAAATACATTAAGTCGATGTGCGTTTCAGGAAGTCGTACGTCGGGGAATTCCTGATTTAGGAATCTCTTGTCGAAACGGATGCCATTGAATGTCACGACCGCGTCAGCCGCCTGGGCAGCTTGGACCAGTTCAGTCGGCTCCTTCCCCTTGATAAAGGTCCCAGATTTTCCGTTCAAAGCCCAACCAACGATTGTGATCTCGTCGTAAAAATGGCTTAAACCCGTGGTTTCGATATCCAAAAATAACACACGATCAGGATGCTCGTGACAGATCGACAGCTTGTCACGAAGTTCCTTGGGAATCGGTTTGGTTGTCTGAAATTGACGCACAGCGAGCATGTCCGTCATTAATCGCTAGCGTCTGACTGTGCGGCGTCGATACTCAGGGAAATACCGGGATCGCCCTGTCCGACCACCTGCAAGGTGCTGCGCTCGACGAAGGCGCGTTTGGCCTTCAGCGCAGTCGGAATGCGGCGAAGCAAGCGCGCAGTCTCGATGCTGCTGCCCAGCTTGGCGAACGCGCACTTTTCAGGCAAAGGCATCGGTGGCGTCATGGTGTGCATATCGACCTCTATGAGCGACCTTATGTCCGTTAACTCCCTCACTGACCATCAAAAGGTCCCTAGGTTTGCATCCCATCTTCAAAGCCCCATGTCGAAGCTCCGTTGCCGTCCACCACCTCCACCCATATCGAGTTCGACCTTCAACTCCGGCGAATTGATCGTGTCGAGCTTCGGGCCGTCGTTAGACACCGCCCGCTCTGCACCATTCAACGGGCGGAAGTCGCTGGCCACTTCATTGGCGTGCCGCACGTCTCCCCGATGCCGTTCGATAGCCACGGCCAGCCCATCCTTGCTATCGACGTATAGCCCCAGATGCTCCCGTGCGCGGGAACTCAGCACGTAGAACAAGCTCTTGCTGTTGAGGACCCGGTCGTGGCTGTCCATCACGGTGATCGCGCGATCGACGGTCAACCCTTGCGCGCGGTGCATGTTGAGGACGAGGCCGTGGGCAAGGTTCTCGCGCAAGGGGTTATCGGGTGCGAGGGTGCGGGTGGCCTCGGCGTCGCGGAGGGTGATGCCATTGCGGTCGATGCGGACCACATCGACCTGACTGCCGTTGGCGATGCCGAGTTCGCGGTTGTTGGTGGTCCAGATGAGGCGGTCACCGGCGCGCACTTCGATTTCGGTAGGGCTGGAAAGCGCCAGGCCTTTGCCGTTGGTGGCAAGGGTTTCGGGTTTGATCCGATGCGTTTTGTCGCCGCGCTTCAGTTCAACCTCGCCCGATTTCGGGTCGATCTTGGCGACGTCATATCTGCCGCGCTCCAGACCGGAGCGCGACTGGCGCTGGAAGACATCGAGCCGCTGGCCGGGTGCATAGCTCGAAGGCTGGCGCATCTGCTCGTGGGTGAGATTGAGGTTCTCGAAGGTGCGCAGCCGGATCACCTCGCTGCCGAGCGCGCCCTCCTTGATCAATCCGGCGCGAACGCGGTCGAGCACTTCGGTGCGGAGCGCGTGGCCCGACGTGAAGATGGCGGTGCGCGCGCGATCTTCGGGCGTGAGCGCCAGCCATGCGGCTGCGCCCGATTGCGCAGGACTGGCCGATTCCTTGACCATTCCGCCCAGCATATCGAGCGCGCGCAGGATGTTGCCAAGCCGCGCGGCTGCGACCGCTTCGCGCATCGCCGGATCGCGCTGGCGGCGATTCTCGGACAGGTGCGCAGCGGGTGCGCCCTGCTCCTGCAAAAGGGCAAAAGGGCGTCCGGCTTCGGGCGAGGAGATCTGCTGGGAATCTCCGACCAGAATGAGGCGAGCCGCGCTGGCGTTATCGGCGATCTGCATGATCCCGAGCATCTGGCGGCTCGAGAGCATGCTGGCCTCGTCGATCAGCAGGATCTTGCCGCCGATGTCGCGGGTCGCCTTGGCAACGGCATCGGGCGCGCCCTTGCCGGTGGCGCGCTGGTGGCGGGCGAGAAAGCTGGCGACGGTATCCACAGCCAGGCCGGTGTCTGCGCGCAGCTCTCCCGCGAGACGGTGCTGCGGAGTGAGGGCAACGATGTCATGGCCGTAATTTACGGCAACATCCCGCAACATCGCGAACAGCGTGGTCTTGCCGCTGCCGGCATCGCCCTGGACGAGCTGGTAGCGGTTCTGACCGGACAACACGGCAAGCGCCGCGCGGGCCTGTTCGTCAGACAACGCGAGGCCTTTCGCATCGGCGGCTTTGGCCAGGTCGACCGTTGCTGCTTCCTTCGGGACGAGCGGGGTGGCTATCCCGCGACCATCCATGGTGCGCTCGACCAATTCTTTTTCCGTGCGCAGCACGTCGTGCGTGGTCAAGTGCGCCACGCCATCGACGTTGCGGCCGAGTAGCACGCCCCTGGCAACAAGCAGCTCAACCCGCGCCTCGATGCCATCGATCCGCGCACCGTGGCTGCCGAAGTTGAGGGCAGCGCGGAGCAGCTCGTAGGGCTGAAACGTCGCCTGCCGCTCGGTCAGGTGCCGAACGCCCGCGGCAACGGCATAGGCCGCCGCAAGCGACGCGCCACGCGGGGCAGGTTCGGCATCGCGCATCAGCGGTTCGGGTTTGGGGCCGAAGGTCTGGGTTACCCGGTCGAGAAGCGCCTTGCCCCAATCGCGCACCCGATCGAACACGTTGCGCTGCGGTGACGCCTCTCGCGCTGCGTCGACCAATGGGCCAAGGTCCAGTCCCCGTTCATTGGCCAAACCCTCCCAGTGCTGGGCCAACTCACCACGCGTCATCTCGGTCTTCGCATCGCGCGTCCGCTCGGCGATGGCGTGAAGTCCCTCCGGGGTGGCGATCCCAAGTTCCTTGGCCATCGCAACGATCTCGCCGTGGCGGGTGCTCCATTGTTCGATGGTCGCGCGATCGATCCCGGCGATCTCGAACGAGCCGTGCTTGCCGGTCACTTCCACGTCGTAGCCGAGCTTTTCGAGCGAGGCGCGCAGCTCGGCTTTGTAGATCGCGCCAATCAGCGTGTTCTGCTTGTAGAGTTCGGTGTTGCGCAGCGCGCGCCACTCGCCGTCGGGGCGCTGGGTGGCATTGGCGATGACGGCATGGACATGGAGCTGCGGATCGCGCGCGCGGCTGACATCGTGCGGGAACAGCGCGTAGACCAATTTGCCAGTCGCCATGGTCTCGCGTCCGTTGGCGCCCTGGCGCGCATAGGCGAGGTTCTTTTCGACCCAGGCCATGGTCGTGCGCACCGCCTGGATGTGCGCGGCGATCACGCGCTTGTCGCCGCCGATCAGGGCAATGAGCGATACCGATTTGGGCGCGCTGAAGGTGAGGTCCATGCCCGCGACATGCTCGCCCGCGCCGCCCGATATCGTCGCGCCGTTGGGCAGCTTCCCGGCAAGAATCTGCTCGAAGACCTCGGCATCAACTTTGCCGAACAACTCTAGCCGCGCCGCACCCTCGCCGCCCCATTCGGAAAGCTCTGCGGACTGCTCGGCGGTGTAGTAATTGTCGTTGGCGTAATAGGCCGCGGCGCCCGCAGCCGAACCGACCGAGGCGACGCTGACGACCATTTCAAATCACCCCGCGCAGCGGCGGCATTTTGAGCTTGCAGTTGAACGATGCTTTTGCCCGCTTGGCGCGTTCGACGCAGGCGTCATAAGGCTCCAAGAATGACGGAACTTTGAGCAGAGTTCTGGTCTCACTCATCAACTGGGCATGGAGCGGGCTGCCATCCCCCGCGAGCAAGAGGGCCGCTTCCCATCTGTTCTCGGCCCCGGCGAGCTTCACTGCCACGCTCCGCCCGATGCCGGTCCCTGACACGAGTTCGAGCATGAGGCCGAGCGCAGCCATTCCCGCGAGTGCTGCGCCGCCAAGCCAATATCGGTCGCGGAGGTTTTTGGCCGCGATCTGCTGCCACCGGCGATGGCTCGCCTCGATGGTTTCGGTCACCTTGTTGCCGAGACTCGTGATGGAACTTTCGGCCTTGGCCTCGGATTGGGGGTGAACGGCGATCAGTTCTTCGGTCGCGAGACGGAGGAAGCGGAGCTGGTCGGCGAGCGCGGTGTCGCCCACATCTTTGCCGTCGAGCAGGGCCTTGATGGCGTTCCCGGCGAGCGCGCTGCGGGCAAGTCCGACCGCGCGGGCGCGGGCTTCGAGCCGAGCAAGATCCGCGCGCGGGAGATAGACCGTCAGCGGGAGCCGGGCCATGCCACGCCCTCCGCTTGCCGGTCCATCCGCTTGCCCATGGGCGCCAATCTACAGTGTGGCACTGTGCGCACAGTGCGCTTTGGATCAGCGGCGCGGAAATGCGCCGTTTCGCGCACAGTGCCATTCGCGCTGCCAAAGTGGCTCATGGTTGCCGGGCAGAGCGCCAAGCCGCGAAACTCAGCGCAAGTCCGCCATTTTCCCATTCCCCCAGGAATGGATAAGGTGTGCTTATCTCCCACTGATTTCTTAGCCCGATATCCCCTCCGTTTGTTATTACCGATATTGGGCTTGGGCCTTCCGGTAAGGCGCGAATCTGCGATCGCGATCATGTCATTCACCGGGGCCGGAGAGGCCGGACAGGTTCCGGCTCACCGTGTTGTCGACGGCAGCGCGCAGGCGTCTGGCGAGGTTACTGGCGTGTTCGGAGCTGAGCCGGACGCGGAGCGACCCACTAACCAGGAACCCGCCGCTCCAGTCGTTCGACGATCTGTCTTCCTCGGCGCGAAACAGCTCCAGACGGAACTGCGATCCGTTGATCCGATCACGCATGATCGGGCGTGTGGCGGGTGGTCGCTTAGCCATGGTGACGACCGATCACCTTGGCCGCCGCGTTGTTCTGCTCAAGCTGCGCCGACAGGGCGTAATTGCAAACCGGCAGCCCCTCCATCCAGGCGCGAACATCGTCCTCGCGCCAGCGAATCTTGCCGTTGCCAACCGAGCAAGGCGGCGGGAAGCGACCCTGCCGGGTCATGCGGTAGATCGAGGTCCGACTTAGCCGAACGAGCGCGGTGATCTCGCGGGTCGTCATCAGGCCGGTCAGAGGCTGGTGTTCCATCGGACATCCTTTCGCTTCGGTGTGAAGCGCAAAGGGTGCCCAAGTGCCGGTGAGTTTCAATCAGTTACTCAGTATTACCGGGTAACCTCAGGCCAGGAAGCCAGATTGGGGATCTGTCGAACCTTGCTGCTGTTCGCGATTTCGCCAATCGATGACGAATTTTCGGAAGTCGCTGTTCTTGTGCTTATCGGAATTGCCGATCTGCTTGGAAATCGAGTCGTCGCTCAGTGTCAGCTGCGTTCCATACGTTTCAAGCGCGCGTTCTCGCACCTTTCGAATAAGTTGCCCCTGGTGAGGATGCGGATCGTCACGCACGAGGTCGAAGGCCGCGCGCTGGGTGGCAATGTACTCCGCCGTGCGGGCTTTGTCCCAGTCCTTGGAGGCAAGAAAAGCTTTGAAAATTTTGTCGAAGTCCCGCTTCTTCAGGCCATGCAAGTGGTGTGGCCGTCCGCGCGGGGACACCGCTGCAGGCGCCTGAAGTTCATGGGTGTGAGGCGGCGCGAAATCGAATTTGGCTTGGGTCATTGCAGCCATTGCTGGCGCCGACGGGCGCGATCCAAAATGCGAAGTTTGATCATCTACGGACTGCGCCGCAGTGACGGTCGAAGCTTCGGCATCCGTCGCCATTTGCTCGGCAGAGTGTGCCAATTCGCCGGTACCAGAACTCATCTTTACGGCGACCTGCGGCGGCTCGATGGTGACATAGCGAAACCAGGTCGTTCGGTATCGTCGCACTCGATCGGTTCGCCCGTAGCAGCTGTCGAGCACGAGTGCGCGGCCATTGTTGTGAGCGAAGGACTGCCCGTCGAGGGCCACTTCGGCATTGCCCGGATAGACCTTCACTTCGCCCTTGATCACGCGCGCCAGGTAGCCGTGCAACCGGTCCAGCCAGCGATGCTGTTCATGCTTGGCGAGTGCATGCAGCGTGTTCGCCGGCAGTACCCGAAGATCGTTCCAGAGCTGCCGTGCACCCACCAGGCAGAGCAGGCCAAGTGCGGCACAGAATAACGCGATCAGGATATTCTCTGAAGTCCACCAAGCGTGCAGGCACAGCCCGAAAAGCAAGATGCCAATGGCAACGAGCGCAGGCCACGCGAGCCGTCGCCAATGCCAACTGTTTGTCCCAACGAAGATGCGATCCACTACCGCCCGGCCGAACAACTCCACCGGATTCCTGTCCGGACTGACGCCCACGTCCAGCAAGAAGCCCTGCCAGAGCGAGCGGCGCTCTACGCCTGGTTGTTCGTCCCCTTCCATGACGCTGTGCTAACGGCATTTTTCCAGCAATCCAATTGCTAGTGATTGAATCTCGCGCTTGGTACCCACGGGAGGGATGACCGCTCCCGACAAGTTTTCTGCCATTCACGAGGGCGTGACGCATCGCGGAAAGCGGACCTTCTCCAATCGCAAATTGTACGATAGCCTCTTTCTGAATGGAGGAACCGCGCTAGGGGCGCTTTTGAATATGTCCCGGATATCTACGAGCAGCGAACGTGGGATTAACGGTTACCGAAAAAACGCGATATAACGAACATCCTGCCGAAATATCTTATTCCAAATGGAGTTAGAATGTATGCCAAGCATAACCGCTCTTTATTTATCTTCAGCAGCTATGATCCTAACTGCGATCGCTCACTCGATTGTTGGAGAGAAGCGCCTAATCGCGCCCTTGCTGTCTCTAAACATCGATATGCTCTCGGGATATCGCTCAAATCTGGTGCGATTTGCATGGCATTTCACGAGTTTACTCATGATTTTGACCGCATGCGTTGTCGCATGGCCGGGCACTCCTATTCCACTTCTTCAGATAACGGGCGCGATGTGGCTGATTGCGGGCGCCGGTGATGCGATCTTGACGCGGGGAAAGCATATTGGTTGGCCCTTGCTTTCGGCGGCAGGTTTTTTGGCATTGTTAGGTTCATAGGCTTACGACGGCAAATTTACGATCGCAGCCTCTTCTAATCTTATACTTGAAAGCGGGCCAGATGGAGCCCTCCAAGTCGAGGCTCTCCGGGCCGGCTTCTGATGGCGAGCCCGTCGGCAACCGACAAGCAAGTTGACATAGAAAGGTCAATTTGGCGGTCTCCAAAGCGACCATTCCATTGCAAACGGAAGACAATGAAAACTCACAATCTCCCGGAGCGAATGGCTCTCGATATCATCTGTTTTACGCCCCATTTGTGGAACGGAACGATGAAGAAAAGATAGATTTTTCCGTACAGATTGTGCACGTCGCAGACCGTTGAGACGACCACACTGGATTTGCCATTTCTTCGTTCTCTGAGCAGCGACAGACGAAAATCCAAATGCGTGTTATCGCGCCCGGCAATGAGCTCGTGTTCCGACAGGAAAAAAATGGGCCATGGTCCAATCAAGTCGCAGACCTGATAGTGCACTTTCTGCGTTGGATTCTGGATGTCGGAGGCATTTGGAACTTCAAGTCCTAAAGTGGCAGCGAAGCGATTGCGTGTTAACAACACCAATTTTACCCAGCCTGGGTGATGACCGAAAAGAGCAAAGAAAATATCGGCCATATTCATATGCTCTTTGAGCAAGGGCGCGCGGTAACAATCGCGAAAATAGGCTGCTTCTACCATTTGTCCGTCAAGCGAACTGCCTGCTGGAAAATCGCTCTCCTCGACCAGCATGACAACCTTCCCGATTGATAGGGTCTGACGTGACCCCCAACCTTCATCCGGTTGCGATTAGAGCCTCGGTATCGTTGTTGCGCTTGTGCGCAGGTGAAGCAAGGTGCTGCGTAGCGTATCCGCTCCAGCAGTCCGTCCTTCCATGGGCCGGACTCTAATCGAACTTGGAGGAATACGGGTGTCACGTCACCGCTCGGACATACGTCGGGATCGCAGATGATCTACGTTCACCGCTCCGATGGCCGCGAATATCTCTTTATGGGCGACACAGCTTCGCTTTCAGACAACGTCGCGCTCGAACGAATCCATTCACGCTACGTGACGGATTGGTTCGGTCAGACTCACGACGATCGGTCAACAGTGATGGCTCAGTCGATCGCCATTCACGACTTGGTAAAGCGCAACCGGAGTCTGATTCTGGTGCCGGGTCATGATGGTCGGCGGATGCAAGAATTGATTAAAGTGAAATCCCTGACCGACGACTTTGGCAACTAGCGACGACTTTTCGGTCGTGGCTCGCGCCAGCAGCCTCAACCGAAACTGCAAGTTCGATCAGGCCGCCCTTGATCAAACTTGCAGTTTGGTAATGGAGCAAGCTTTCGCGAGGCCGAGGCCGCGCTTCATCGCGGGGTAAACACGCACTGTTGCCGCTGTCATGGCTAGTTCAAGCCGCACAGTGCGACCGTATTTGGCTTCGATTTCATCACCGAAAGCAAATGCTTCCACCTGTTGACGCGCGATCGCTTCGCCGAACTGAAAGCCCGTTCGCAGATCACCTTCAGGTGGATTTCCAGAAAGCGCGGCATTCACCAGGTCGCGAGCGACGCCGTCGCGTAACGCACCTTCTGCCGCCGTCATCGCGCAGGGACCGCAATCTTCGACCAAGGTCGCTCCAATCTTCGCCATATGGAACAGGTCAGAGGGGGCTTCGTGCCGGTGCATCGTCGAGGGCATGAAATGCAGAAACTTTTCAAATGCATGGCCTGGAGCCCGAGCCACCTCATAAAAGTAAGCGGACTCCCCCGGCGACATTTGATCTACCGCGCGAAGCACCAATTGTTTGGGCAATCCTGCAGGCACGACTCTCTGACGCACGAACAAAATGCCAATTGCAAGCCAGACGATCAACGGTGGACCCAACACACCAGGCGCATCACGCCAGAAGCGATCTGGCGAGCAGATGCCGCTCGCCACCTCCCAGATGTGAAAAACTCCGTGCGCGCTCAACCAAAGATTTCCGGTGAAGGCGGCTAGCCAACGCCCTTGAGGATACCATGCTGCATAGCCAAGCATGGTCGCGGTCAGCAAATACGCGAGTCCTATGTCCCTGATGAAATGGGGATTAGGCAGTCCGGTGAAACGGACGGTGGGAACAGCCTGATACCACCCGTATGGGTCCCAAAGCATGAACGTGCCAAACACGAGTGTAAACAAAGCGATAAGCGCGATCAGGAGTTGAACCGTCCGATCCAAAATATCGGGTTTGCCCAACATCAGCTCAGTCTCCCCTCGAAACCCTTGAATGTTGTCTCACATAAGAAGCATTGCAAAGGAGCATATCGTGACTGTGGCGAAATGTCTGCTTATAAACTTCGCGGGTTGAAAAGCCGCCGGTCCGGAATCCACTCCATCGCGGTCGTCCCCGATCACTCGGACGCGGGTTCCAAGCGTATGATTTTCACCACTAGCTTCTCGCCACGGGTCGGCCATGCCGTCCGCTACTTGGTCGGATTGCGGATACGTTCCGCGAGAAACTCCGTGAACGGCACGATGTCTTCACGCACGCTCGCCGCTTCGAGCGCGCGCATGTAGTCGTTGCGCGACGTCACGGCGATCACCGTCCAGTCGTAACCACCCGCCGCCAGCATGACGTTCATCAGGAGCCGCCCCATGCGCCCGTTCCCGTCCATGTAGGGGTGGATGTAGACAAATACGAAGTGCCCCAGCACGATCCGTACGGCGGGATCGTCTTCCTGCGTGAGCAGCTCGAAGAATACCGGCATGGCATCGCGCACAGCATCGACGCCCAGCGGGCGATGCTGCGAGCCGCGAATATAAACCTGGCCATTGCGGTAGCCCGCAAGGTTCTCGGGCCGGACAAGTCCGGTCTCGACGCTCGGTCCGAACATCTGGCGATACCAGCCCGCATGGTCGTCATCGGCGACTTTGCCCGCGTTTTCGCCCTTGAGCACGCGCTCGACGCTCTTGCGCACCTCCTGGAAGCACAGGTGATAGCCGCGCGCCGCCATCGCATCGGCCTGCTGGCGGTCGGTCGCGCTCCGGTCGGGATTCCAGTTGCCGCCGCGCACGCGCTCGATCAGTTCGGGCGTGACGCGGTAGCCTTCGATCGACAGCGAGTGGTAGGCATCGGTGCCGTAGATATCATCGACCGCGCCGAGATAGGCATCGATGTCGTTGCGGCGCGCGGGCGGTTCGGGAAGCCTGCCGACGATCTCGCCGCGCATCTTGTTCCACATCAGCCGGATGCGATGCGCGTAAGGCGAGGGCTCGCGCGTGAAAGTGTAGCCTGCGAGACGGTGATCGAACGGATCGCTCTCGCGCACCGTGTGGCCCGCGGCCTTCATCGCTCCGAGAATGTCGTCGGCAATGCGGTCTGCGCCGATGTTGCGGAAGGCACCCGTGATGCGCCCGGCGATGGCGGTATGCCCACCGGCGAGCAACCGCGCGAGGATAGGCCCCGCGTCGCGCTGCATTGCGAGCAGCGCGCGAGCATCGGTTGGGTGGCTGGTGTAGAAATTGGGCGAAGCGGCGGCGAAGGCGGCATCGAGCTTGTAGACGCGCATACTGTCGAGCACCTCGATGTCTTCGGCGGCGGGTAGCGTCTGACGGACATCGAGCAGCGACGTGCCGTGCAGGAGCTGGACGGGGCGGTTGCTCCCGCCGCTGGCGCGAACGAGCAGTTGCGCTGGCACGGTCCAGTTGCCCGCGTGGAGCAGCAGCGACTGATCGGGCGAGAGGCACCACTCGGTCGCGAAGCGTTCGGTCAGATACTCGGCGCAGAAGCCCCAGAACGAAGCGTACCAGGCCGTGCTCTCGCCCTCGGCCTCCTCGGGCCGCGATGCGATGTACCAGCCTTTCATGACTTCCTTGAGGAAGCCATTGCGCATCAACCGCTCACGATCCGCGCGCCCGATGTCGCGTGAGCGCATGCAGGCACGGCCATCGCGCTGGAACCGTTCCAGTACCTCGAGCGATCTTGCGAGTTTCTCTGCGGGCGTTGCCATGATGATCGGTTTCGTGCTGGAAGATTTTTCGTATTTTGCGCCGTAATAAAATTCGTATATCATGTCGATGAAATTATCGTGTATCGCGTCGCCAAAGGCTTCGCATATTCTGCGAGCGTGGAATCACCCGGCGTGTCGGGGACGAGCGACTGCCGGTTCTGCGACTTCAAACGCAGTGGCTAAATCTGTGCCAAGGACCCGCAAGCTCATACACAAGATTATGCCATACAAATACTAACAGAACTCTTTGCCCTTGCAACAAACTGAAACAGTATGCTACATAATGGATGTGCCCGAAACACTGCCTCAGGACTCGAACCTTGGACACATAAATAGTCCCGGGGCACGAACAGGGGCATTTCAATCTTCCAGAAGTATATTGAATAAGTATATCAAATACTTATTGTTTACTTTGAATGCCTCTTCTGGCACCATCGCTTCTGAAATTGTTGAAAACCTTGGGAAATCGTCCACCGGACGGTCTCCTGAGCGTGTTTGCTACGACAATTGCTACGGGACAATGGCCCATCGTTGGTCCGAAAGTCCCGGAAAACCATCTGTGGCGAGCCTCGGCTGCTACGGGAAGTTGCTACGGGATTTGCCGAAAGGTGTTCTTCGACGAGGACGCAGGTTCCATCATCGGCACTCCGTCCCAGTAACCGCATAGCGCCTGCTGAATCGGCTCGAAATCTGGCGCTCACTGCAAACTGACAGTCTCGCGGTGGCGACGCGCCGCTTGCCCAGCGTCGTTGCACGGATCGAGATGGAAATTGAGCATGCTCGGGCGACGGCGGGCATGCCCGTTCCGGTCAACAAGCGTGACAAGCGGCTACCTTTCTCGCACGAGCAGCTTCACGCGATCTTCAACGCCCCTCTCTACCGTGGCTGCAGCGACGGCGAGCGCGGCTAGGGGCGGCGCGGAGGGCGAGGCTGGTCATGCGTGGGCGTCCACGTCTGGTAACAGGCGGGAGGGTGTGATCGACAGAGCGCGGGTAATCGGAGGCCCGAAGACAGACCCCCGCGCAATGTCGCCATGCCGACGACATTCTCGATGTGTCCCGCCAGAAGCAGTTCTTGCACCATGTACAGCCCAAGCAGTGCGCGCATTCCGTAAAAGGAGAACCGCTCCCACATTTCGGTGAAGGCGAGATAGGCGAGGCCTCGCGGATGGCCGAGGAATGTGCGGTCATCGATGTATTGCCGCTGGCTCGATTGCGCGATGGTTGCCACCTCAGCGCCCTACTTTCGCGGCAAAGGCGAAGGCAGCGGCGAGGAGGCTGCACACCACCATCGCGATGAACATGGCGGGGATGCCGCCGAGACTGTCGATCCAGCCGAGCGATGCCGACGCCAGCGTCCGCCCGAGATTGAGGATCGCCATGAACACCGCGAACTGGGTGGCGGCGATTGCCGGGGTGCACAGTCGCATGGCAAGCGCGCCCGATGCCACGCCGCGCAGCACGCACAGCACGTTGAACGCCATGATCGCGGCGATAAAATACAGGGGGTCGGTCCAGTGCCCCTGCACCAGAACCATCGCCGCAGCGGCTGCGCCCGTCAGCAAGGCGCTGGTGATGAAGGTCCGGCGGGGTCCCCAACGCCCGGCAATCGCGCCAAACACCAGCGCGCCGGAAAGCCCGGCTACGATATTCGCCTGTCCGCTCCAGCTGCTGTAGATATCCTTGCCCCAGCCAAGTTCCTTGGCTGCGAAAAGTGGGGCCAGACCGAGGAATATTCCCCAGGCCGCCACAACCGCGACCAGCGCCGGAACCAGCATGAGAGTCTGCCGCGTGAACATCGCCTTGTACAAATTACGGATGATCGGACCGAAAGCGCCGAGGTGAAGATCGAGGTTGCGCGGCGACGCCGTGCCGTGGGTCCACGGCAACAGGCGCTCACCGGGCCGCTCGCGCACGATCATCACCAGAACAAGGATGACGGCGACCGTCGCCGACAGCGTCATAACTGCTGCGGGAAGGCTGACATAGGCGATCAGGTAACCGCTGACTGCGGCGCTGGCCGCGATGCCGAGCGCTTGCGCGCCGAACATGTAGCCATTGACCCGCTCGATCTCTTCGCCTGGCAGGATATCGACCGCCAGGCCATCGACCGCCACGTCCTGAACCGCTGATGCCAGCCCCAGCACGAAGGCGAAAGCGGCGATCAGGGCGACCTGCTGCACCCCCGGGTTGATCAGCGCCAGCGCCAGAAAGGCAAGCGCCAGACCGGACTGGCCGATTATGATCCACGGTCGTCGCCGCCCCATCGACAGGAACGCATAGCGATCCATCAGGAGGCTGTAGGCCAGCTTGAAGGTCCACGGCAGGATGACCATCGCCTGGACGCTGCCGATCGCCGCCGCCGATGCACCGTTCTGGGCAAGCCACGCCGGCAAGGCATAGTCGAACAGACCAAATGGCAGGCCCTGCGCAAAATAGAGGAGACCAAGCATTGCAAAACGCAAGATGCGATGCTCGCTGAGAGCCAAAGAGTGAGGTGTCCGGTCCCCCAACGCCGCCGCAACCATCAGCCCGCATCCATCAGGACAATATCCCAGCGATAGGCGCCGGGTCTTTCCAGCCGGGCGAGGGATGTCGCTGCCCCAACACCCAAGGCCCGATAGAGCTCGTCGCTGGCGTTCTTCTCTGCGTCTTCGGGGAAATACATTTGCGCCATCAGCCGGTGTGAGCGGCCGGCGACATCGAAATGGATGTGCCGCGTGCGCCGCCCGTAAAGGTTCGGGCGGATGGTCTTGATGCGCCATTCGCCCGATGCGCCGGTGACGAGCCGCGCCACGCCTTGAAAGTTGGGATCGAGCGCACCGGCGCTGGTGTCATTGCGATGGGCATACCGGCCCATCGCGTTGGCCTGCCACAGCTCGATCCGTGCGCCGCGAATTGGGTTGCCGAGCCGGTCGAGTACCCGTCCGGCGACTTCGATGGCGTCGCCCAGCGCGCGGGCGCCGTGCCCCTTGAGCATTGTCAGATCGAAATCATCCTCGCCCGCGTAGCCGGTCGGGAAGAATGGCCCCATCGGCGACTCTTCGGTGAGCGCTGGCGCGGCAATCGCGCGGGTTGCCGCAAGCGCACCGACCAGCAAGGCAGAACCGGCAAAGGCGCGGCGGGAAAATGCGGTTGGATTATCAGTCATAGAAGTGACGCTCCTCGGCGATGTGGTGGCCGCGTACGGTGTAGAGTGCGATTTCGGTGAAGGGCCGGCGCACGCCGCTGGCCG
>JANMQW010000125.1:0-14278 GCA_031370725.1 Novosphingobium sp. | reverse complement strand
GAAAGCATCTTATCGCGTTATCTCCCGCGGGGTTTGCGCAGCTTGAGGCGGACCCCGCTCAATCGCTTGCGGTGCGAGTCCGGCGGGTCAATCCCCAGGAATACGAGCGTGCGCTGCTGCGCACCAACCAGCGCGCGCCCGAGCGGCTGGTCACGCCCGGAACGCTGCTGGAGGTGCTGCGCACGCTGCTGGTGCGCAATTCCGCGCTGGTGGCGGTCAGCGATCCCGGCGTAGGCGACAACGATCCGGTGGCGGTTGCGCCTCCGCCGAAGCCGAGGCCCGTAAAGCCGTCCGCGGCTAAGACGGTTCCTGCTAAGCCAGTCGCTGCCAAACCCACCCCCATAAAACCGGCCTCCATCAAAACGCCCCCAGCCAAGTCGGCAGCGGTTCCCGTTTCCAGCGCCTATTCGGTGTTGGTCGCCTCGTTCGCAAGTCGTCCCAACGCAGATGCCACTGCCAAAAAGCTTGGCGGGAAGGCGATTGGATCGGGCAAGCTGTGGCGCGTGCAGCTTGGCCCCTTCGCCCAGCGCGGCGCCGCCGAATCCGCGCTCGCCCGCGCGAAAACGGCCGGGTTCAGCGACGCGCGCATCGTTTCCGCGGGCAAGTGAGGCTGCGCGCGGCGCTGGCCGCACCGCTGCTGCTGGGGGCTTTCGTCGCCCAAGCTCAGGTTCCGGTCGGCCAGCCTGCCGGCCAGTCTGCTGGAATGCCTCCCTACCGTGAAGGCGAGCCCTTCACGCCGCACGCCAATCTCGCTGCGCCGATCGCATACCTGATCGATCTGGGGTCGGGTCAGGTGCTGTTTGAACGCGAATCGCGCCGCCGCTTCCTCCCCGCCTCGCTAACCAAAATCATGACCGCCTATGTTGCGTTCGAGCTGATGCAGGCTGGCCGCCTCCAGCCCAACCAGCGTTTCACGATGGGCGACGCGGCGTTCAAGCAGTGGCGCCAGGTCGGCTCGACGATGTTCCTTGGCCGTGGCCAAGTGGTCAGTGTCGACGAACTGCTGATGGGGATCATGACCGTTTCGGCTAACGATGGCTGCATCGTTCTGGCCGAAGGCGCGAGTGGCAGTGTCGATGCCTTCGTGACCCTGATGAACGCCGAGGCGAAGCGATTGGGGATGAACGACAGCCATTTCGGCAGCCCCAACGGGTGGCCCGATCAGGGCGCGACCTACACCTCGGCGCGCGATCTGGCGATCCTGACCCAGGCGATGCTGACCCGCCATCCGGCCTTTTATCGCCGCTATGTCGGCCATCCCGGCATGAACTTCAACGGCATCCACCAGGACAATCACGTTCCCCTGTTTGGGCGCGTCGCAGGGGCCGACGGGGTAAAGACCGGTTTCACCAACGAAGCGGGTTATGGTCTGGTCGGATCTGCGGTGCGCCACGGGCGGCGGCTGGTGATGGTGGTGGGCGGGTACGACCGGGCGTGGCAGCGCGCACGAGAATCGCGGGCGTTGCTCGAATGGGGCTTTTCCGCATGGCAGACGCAGGGCCTGTTCGACGCTGGCGCCACTGTGGCCGAGGCGCGGGTGCAGGGCGGGGCCGCGCGGGACATCCCGCTGGTATCACCGCTAGCGTATTATATAACCTATCCGGCGGGCAGCACGCCGCCGCCCGTGACGCTGACGGTGCGCTATGCAGGGCCGCTGCACGCGCCCTTAGCCAAGGGCGCCGAAGTCGCCACGCTGCGGATAAGCACACCGGGCGAGACGCCGCGCGACTTGTCCTTGCTGGCAGGCGCCTCCACAGAGGCGGCGGGGCCGCTGGCGCGGTTGCGCAACGGCTTGTTCGGGCTGGCCGGACTGTGAGCGGGCGCGGCCGGTTGATCGCCTTTGAAGGCGGCGAGGGAACCGGGAAATCGACCCAGGCCCGGTTGCTCGCCGCTGCCCTAACGATGCGCGGGATCGACTGTGTGACCACCCGCGAGCCGGGCGGAACTCCCGGGGCCGAGGCGATCCGGGCGCTGCTGCTCGATCCGGCGTTGCCAGAATGGGAACCCGCTGCCGAGGCGCTGCTGTTCGCGGCGGCACGATCGGATCATGTCGCGCACCTGATCGAACCCGCGCTCGCTGCGGGGCGCTGGGTGATCTGCGACCGCTTCGTCGATTCAAGCCTGGCGTATCAGGGCGGGGCCGGGGGGCTGGGCGAAGATGCAATCCGTGCGCTCCATCGGGTCGGGAGCAATGGGCGGCTACCTGACCGAACTTTGTTGCTTGAGGCCGATCCACAAGCAACCGTAGCCCGCATCCATGCGCGCGACGGCGATGCCGCAGACAAGATCGGCGGGCGCAGCGCGGAGTTTCATCATGGTGTCGCCGAAGCATTCGTCACGTTGGCTCAGGCCGATCCCGCACGGTTTCGCCGCATCGATGCCTTGGGCACCCCCGGCGCGGTCCATGCCCTCGTCCTCGACGCTGTGTGCGATCTGCTGCCGTGACCCTGCTCGGCCACGATGAAGCCTGGCGTGAATGGCGCGCCGCGATCGGCCAGGGACGGATGCACCACGGCTGGATTCTCGCCGGGCGCAAGGGGATGGGCAAGGCTACGTTCGCCAATGCCGCCGCGCGCGAGTTGCTGGCGGCGGGGGGCAGCACCTGGTCCGATCCGCTCAACCATCCCGATATTCTCAATCTTCAACCCCTGCCCGATAGCGACGACGACGAACGCAAACGCGCCGAGGGCAAGCCGTTCAAGGTCAAGCGCAACATCTCGGTCGAGCAGGTCCGCGCCCAGCAAAAGCGCCTGAACACGCGCCCCACGCTCGGCGAACGGCGGGCGGTGATCGTCGATGCCGCCGACGACCTAGAAAGAGGCGCGGCCAATGCTCTGCTCAAGAGCCTTGAGGAGCCGCCTGCGGGGACTATGTTCCTGCTCGTCGCGCACCGGATCGGGCGATTGCAGGCGACGATCCGCTCGCGCTGCCGGGTGCTGCGCTTTCCCGAATTGAGCGATGCCGAAGTTGGCGGAGTGCTCGATGCGCAACCCGGCCTCACCACAGACGCCCGCGCGGCATCGCTGGCCATGGCTGGCGGCTCGCCGGGGGCGGCGCTCGATTTTGCCGGGCGCGACCTGACCGCCGCGTTCGGATTGATGGTGCGGATTCTCGACAGCGGCGACGCCGACTTCGCCTTGCGCGGCGCTCTGTTGGGCGAGATTGGCCAGCGGCCAGACCGCGACCAGCAGCTCGCGGTGATCGAGGCCGCGCGGATGATCGTGGCCAACGCCGCCGCCGCGGCTTATCGCGCGAGCGCGGCGCGAATGATCGAGGCGCACGCGATGCTCGCCCGCCTGCTTGCCCAGGCCCCCACTGCCAACTTCGATGCGACCACCCTGATGCTGCAAATTGGCGGGTTGCTGGCCTCGGTCGCCGCCGATAGGGAAGCGGCCTGACAAGCAACTGAAAGCCCATCCGGCACAATGGCCGACCCGTATTACATCACCACCGCGATCGCCTACCCCAATGGCAAGCCGCATATTGGCCATGCCTACGAAGCGATCGCCGCCGACGCGATTGCGCGCTTCCAGCGGATGCGTGGACGCGATGTGTGGCTAGTGACCGGGACCGACGAACACGGCCTCAAAATGGCCCAGGCGGCCCGTGCGGCGGGGTGCGAAACGCTCGCATTCGCGACCGAAATGTCGGATCATTTTCGGGAGATGTGCAACACTCTCAACATCTCTTATGATGATTTTTGCCGTACAACCGAACCCCGCCATCACGTCGCCAGCGAGGCGATCTGGAAGGCATTGCAAGCCGCTGGCGATCTCTACCTCGATCGTTACGAAGGTTGGTATTCGGTCCGCGACGAAGCGTTTTATGACGAAAGCGAGCTGATCGACGGGGAAGGGGGGCATCGCCTCTCGCCGCAGGGCACGCCGGTCGAGTGGACCGTAGAGGAAAGCTGGTTCTTCCGCCTCTCCAAGTACCGCGACTATCTGATCGAACTTAATGAATCGCCCGGCTTTCTCGAACCTGAGAGCCGCCGCAACGAGGTGCTGAGCTTCCTCAAGGGCCAGGACTTGCGCGACCTGTCGGTCTCGCGCACCAGTTTCGCCTGGGGAGTGCCGGTGCCGGGCAGCGAAGGCCATGTGATGTACGTTTGGGTCGATGCGCTGACCACGTACCTGACCGGGATCGGCTTTCCCGAGCGCGACGGCGATTTCGCGCGTTTCTGGCCTGCCGATCTGCACCTGATCGGCAAGGACATCGTCCGCTTCCACGCAGTCTATTGGCCCGCAATCCTCAAAAGCGCTGGCTTGCCGCCGCCAAAGGCGATCTTCGGCCACGGCTTTCTGCTCCACCGTGGCGAGAAGATGTCGAAGTCGCTCGGCAACGTGGTCGACCCGCTCGAATTGGCGGAGCGCTTCGGCGTCGATCAACTGCGCTATTTCTTGCTGCGCGAAGTCAGCTTCGGGCAGGATGGCGGCTATTCGGCAGAGGCGATTGTGGCGCGCTGCAACGCCGAACTGGCCAACAGCTTCGGCAACCTCGCGCAGCGCACGCTCTCGTTGATCTTCAAGAATTGCGACGCTTATCTGCCTGAGATTTCAGATCCTACTGACGGAGATACGGCGCTTTTCGAGCTAGTCGGCAGGATAACCTTGCAAGACTTTCCCGATGCGTTTGATCGGCTAGCGCTGAGCCAGGGGATCGAAAGCTGGATGGCCGGGGTGTTCGCCTGCAACGCCTATATCGATGCGCAAGCCCCGTGGGCGCTACGCAAGACCGACATGGCGCGGATGCAGACGGTGCTGGCGACGCTGTACATCGCCATTGTCCAACTGGCGGTAGCGATCTTGCCGGTCATTCCGGCAAGCGCAGGCCGTTTGCTGGATGCGATGGGTATCGCGCCGGAGTTGCGCGATTTCCAGGCGATTCGGTCGCACTGGTACTCGCCGTTGGCTGAAGGCAGGTTTCGGCTCGATCAGCCTATCGGGCTGTTTCCCCGCCTCGAATTGCCGGTCGGGACCGTGTGATGCTGATCGATTCACACTGTCACCTCAACTACAAGGGGCTGGTCGAAGACCAACCGCAAGTGCTTGCCAGAGCGCGCGAAAGCGGGGTGACCGGGTTTCTCAACATCTCGACCAGAGCCTCTGAATGGGACGCTGTCGTCGCCACCGCGACGCGCGAGCCCGATGTCTGGGCCAGTGTCGGGATCCATCCGCACGAGGCGGACGCACATGCCGATCTTGGTGCGCAGGCTTTGCTCGAGGCCACCGCACATCCGCGGGTGATCGGGATTGGCGAGACCGGACTCGATTATTTTTATGACCACTCCGACCGCGAGGTGCAGCGCAAGTTGTTCCGGATGCACATCGGCGTCGCGCGTGAGACCGGTCTGCCGCTGATCATCCACACCCGCGACGCGGAGGACGACACCGCCAGCATTCTCGCGGAAGAGATGGAGCAGGGCGCGTTTCCTGCGCTGATCCACTGCTTCACCGCCTCGCGCGAATTTGCGCGGACGGTGCTGGACTCGGGGTTGACGATCTCGCTTTCGGGGATTGTTACGTTCAGGAGTGCGCGTGAACTTCAGGAAATCGCTAGCGAACTTCCTGCACACCGAATTCTAGTTGAAACCGACGCCCCGTTCCTCGCGCCGGTGCCGCATCGTGGCCGGACCTGCGAACCTGCGTTCGTCGCCGATACTCTGCGTCACGTCGCGACCTTGCGCGGTGTGGAACCAGAAGCTCTCGCAGCAACCACATCTGCCAACTTCTTCCGGCTGTTTGGCAAGGCCGCGGCATGAAGTTGCGGATGCTCGGATCGGGCACTTCGACCGGGGTGCCACGGATCGGCAACGACTGGGGCTTGTGCGATCCGGCCGAGCCGAAGAACCGCCGCAGCCGGGTGTCGATCATCGTGGAAAGCAGCGCCGGGGCGCGAATCCTGGTCGATACCTCGACCGATTTGCGCAATCAGCTGTTGGCCAACGACATCGACCGGCTCGATGCGGTGTTCTGGACCCACGATCATGCCGATCACTGCCATGGGATCGATGATCTGCGCCCGCTGCGCTATGGCCGTGACGGGCCGATCCCGGGCTATGCGGCGGGCGAAACTGTGCTGCGGTTGCGCCAGCGGTTCGGCTACGTATTCTCGGGCCAGTTTGGCTATCACACGCTGGTTTCGCTGGATAATTTAGACCGGCTGCGGATGTGCTTCGGGATGGGCATCGGCCACGTCCAGATGCCCCACGGACCTGCACAAAGCACTGCGTTTCGGTTCGAGTGTGACGGAAAATCAGTGGTTTATGCGACAGACTTCAGCGAAATTACTAGCGAGATGGTGCATTTGTTCGATGGTGCCGACTTACTGGTCGTCGATGCGCTGCGCCGCGAGCCGCACCCCACGCACGCGCATCTCGCGATGGCACTGGAACTGGTCGAGCGCTCAGGCGCACGGCACGCGGTGCTCACGCATCTCGACAAGTCGATGGACTACGCATCGTTGTGTGCCGAACTGCCGGATGGGGTTCAGCCGGGTTATGATGGCCTGGAGTTCGATTTATGAGCGGCGGGACGATCGCGTCGCTGGCGTTTCTGGCGCTCGCGCTGGTTCTGCCTTTGCTGGCGCTGCGGCGGCGCGAGATCGATTGGGCGCGGGGCTGGAAAATGGCGGCGATCTGGCTTGGCTTGTTTATTCTTGGGGCGATGCTGTTTAGCTGGATCGGGATGTGAGGGGGCGCAGGCTAAGCCCATCGGTACCGATTAGTATTTTACATAATACATATTATCAATCTGATATTGTGCAGAAGCTGGGCTTGGCAACAGGCTCCCCTCTCGCTCGGCCCATCGCGCGATGAGCGCAATTCCGGCAATCGACCGCCTCGTTTCCATTATGGCCCGCCTGCGCGATCCGGTGGACGGTTGCGAATGGGACCGGGTCCAAACGTTCGCCAGTATCGCCCCGTACACCATCGAGGAAGCCTACGAGGTCGCCGATGCGATTGCGCGGGATGACCTGGCCGACTTGCGCGATGAACTCGGCGATCTGCTGCTTCAGGTCGTGTTCCACGCGCGGATGGCCGAGGAAGCAGGACTTTTCGGCCTCGACGACGTCGCCACCGCAATTGTCGCCAAGCTCGAAGCGCGCCATCCGCACATCTTTGGCGGCACCACGCACCGCGAAGGCTGGGAGGCCATCAAGGCCACGGAGCGCGCCGCCAAGGGTGCGATGAGCGCGATGGATGGCGTGGCAAGCGCGCTGCCGGCGCTGCTCCGCGCCGAAAAGCTCCAGCACCGGGCCGCACGCGACGGCTTCGACTGGCCAGATCTGGACGGTCCGGTGGCCAAGCTCGCCGAGGAACTCGAAGAACTCGCCACGGCGGCGGACGAAACTTCACGGATCGAGGAAGCAGGCGATCTGCTGTTCGCCGCGGTCAACGTCGTGCGCAGTCATGACGTTGCTCCCGAGGATGCGCTGCGCGCGGCCAATGCCAAGTTCGAGCGACGTTACCGGGCGATGGAAAGTCTTGCCGAGACGCGCGGCCAGTCATTCGCAGGTCTCTCGCTCGAAGCGCAGGAGGCGCTGTGGCAGGCCGTCAAGCGCGCGGAACGGGCTGCCTCATAGCTCCGCATAGCGACCGTAGTCGCGCGCCGTGAGCCGCACCGAGAGCCGCCGCACCGGCTCGCTGCCCTCCATATCCTGGTTGTCGGCCAAGACATCGCCGTTGGCATGGAGCCAGGCGAGCCGCTGACCGTCGCCTGCGGGAACGATGAAATCGTGCCGCCGCGCTTCGCCCGTCAGCACGGTGGCGATCTGCGCGACGAGCGCGTCGATCCCCTCCCCCGTCACCGCCGAAATCGGCACCGCTGGTCGCGCGCGCGGCTGGACTTTGACTAGTTCGAGCCGCATCGCGCGTTCGTCGGGTCCGAGCAGGTCCCACTTGTTCCACGCCTCGATCACCGGCACCCCGGCTTCGGCCCCCGCTTCGGAGATCACCCCCAGGTCGGCGAGGATTTCCTCGACTTCGCCCTTCTGCTCGCCGCTCGCCGGATTGGCGACATCGCGGACGTGGACGATGCAGTCGGCCGCGGTCACTTCCTCCAGCGTCGCGCGAAACGCGGCGACCAGCTGGGTCGGCAAGTCCGAGATGAACCCCACCGTGTCCGACAGGATCGCCTTGTCCAGCCCCGGCAGGCGTATCGCGCGCATCGTCGGGTCGAGCGTGGCGAACAGCATGTCCTCGGCCACCACCGTGGCCCCGGTCATCCGGTTGAACAGCGTCGATTTGCCGGCATTGGTATAGCCGACCAGCGCGATTACCGGCCACGGCGCGCGCTGGCGGCGATCTCGGTGTAGCCCGCGGGTGCGCCGGACCTGATCGAGTTCGCGGCGGATGCGGGCCATCCGATTACGGATCAGCCGCCGATCAGCTTCGATCTGGGTTTCGCCCGGGCCTCCAAGGAACCCGAACCCGCCGCGTTGGCGTTCGAGGTGGGTCCAGCTGCGGACCAACCGCCCGGCCTGATAATCGAGATGCGCGAGTTCGACCTGGAGTCGGCCCTCCGCGGTGACCGCGCGTTCGCCGAAGATCTCGAGGATAAGCCCGGTCCGGTCGATCACCTTGCGCTTGAGTTTTTCCTCGAGATTGCGCTGCTGCACTGCGCTGAGCGCGCCATCGACGATCACCAGTTCGGCATCTTCGAGGTTGCAGGCATCGGCGATCCGCTGGATTTGCCCCTCGCCGAAGAGCGAGGCCGGACGAACGTCGCGGATCGGGATGGTCATCGCCTGGGCCACGATAACGCCAATCGCCATTGCCAGGCCGCGTGCCTCCTCCAGCCGCAGCTCGGGATCGCCAGCAACCCGCCGCATCTGGGGATAGACGACAATCGCACGCGCCCCGCGGCTGACTTCGCCGCTTAGGTCGTCATTACCGAAGGATGGGGTCAGGTGTCGTTGCCCCCATCGTTCCAGTCGCCAGAAAGA
This sequence comes from Novosphingobium sp., assembly GCA_031370725.1. GTDB lineage: Bacteria > Pseudomonadota > Alphaproteobacteria > Sphingomonadales > Sphingomonadaceae > Novosphingobium. Next base: position 5,332 of record JANMQW010000125.1, on the reverse strand, counting down.
TCGACATGCGTGGTTGGCTGGATGGTCGAAATCGCGTGTTTGTAGGCAAGTTGGACGTAGCCTTCGCGCTCAAGCATCATGCAAAACAGGTCATACGCAGCCACCCTGCCCTGCAACATCACGCCGTTGACCAGAAACATCGTCACCGGAACCGCTGCATCGCGCACGCTGGAAAGGAAGATATCCTGCAAAAGCCGCGGCTTGCGGCCTTTGTCTTCGATCCCGGCAAATGGTGTCAGCGGCAAAGGCTGGCTGGGCATAATGGTCGAGATGGCGTGCTTGTAGACGAGCTGTGACTGTCCGTCGCGGCGCAGCAAGATCGAGAAATTGTCGAACCAGGTAACGATTCCTTGCAGCTTGACGCCCTTGACCAGAAACATCGTGACCGGCGCCTTGGTCTTGCGCAGCTGGTTGAGGAACATGTCCTGAAGGTTCTGACCCTTGCCCGAAGGCGGCGGCGACGGGCCATCATCGACCACGGCTGTGGCTGTGGCTGCGGCTTCAGCTTCTTCGGCGGGGGTTTTTGCGCGTGCGGTGAGCGTGCGAGTGCCTGGCATGGTTATGCTCCTTGGTTATTGGCCAAGGCTCTGGGCCTTGGCAATCTGGTCACCGCTGCGAACGGATTTTTCCGCACCGCGCCGGCAACCGGGTTCCTGCACTCGAAACTTACCCCTTCGTCGACACCGCGTAAATGCCGAAGCGCACAGCCGGTTCCGCTATTCTTCTTCGTCGCGCCCGCCGACCATCCCCAGCAGCTTGAGCTTGCGGTGGAGCGCTGACCGTTCCATCCCGATAAAACTCGCTGTTTTCGAGATGTTACCGGAAAATCGGCGAATTTGGACTTTGAGGTATTCGCGCTCGAAATTCTCGCGCGCCTCGCGCAGCGGCACCGCCATCAGCGATGCTGGCCCGCCCGACGCACTGCCCTCGCCGTTGACAATCTCGGCCGGAAGCATGTCGAGCTCTACGCGTGCCATGCGCTCGCGCGGGGCGAGGATCACGGTGCGCTCTACCACATTGCGGAACTGGCGGACGTTGCCCGGCCAGACGTAAGCCTGCAGCGCAGCAATCGCCTCGCTCGAGATCCCTGGGGGCGGCACCCCGTGGTCGGCGGCGTAGCGGGTGAAGAAGTGCTCGGCGAGCACCGGAATGTCGTCGCGCCGCTCGGCCAAGGAAGGCACCGCAAGAGGCACCACGTTGAGTCGGTAAAACAGATCTTCGCGAAACCGCCGTTCCTCGATTTCCTTGACGAGATCGCGCGAGGTCGCCGAAACCACCCGCACATCGACCCGGATCTGGCGATGCCCGCCTACCCGCACAAACGCCTGTTCGGTCAGCACGCGCAGGATGCGCGCCTGGCTGGAGGCGGGCATATCGGCCACTTCATCGAGAAACAGCGTGCCGCCATCGGCCATTTCGAGCAGTCCGGCGCGGATCAGCTTGCCTCCGGCCTCCTCGCCGAACAGCTCCTGTTCGAACCGTTCGGAGGTTATCCGCGCCGAATTGACAGTAACGAACGCATTTTCGGCGCGGCCGCTCCAGCTGTGTAGCAGCCGCGCCGCGACCTCCTTGCCTGAGCCCGCCGGGCCAGTGATCAGCAGGCGACTGCCGGTGTTGGCAACGCGCTTGATCGTGGCGCGGACCGAATTGATCGCGGTGCTGTTGCCGGTGAATTCTTCGGCCATGCCAAAGCCTTCGCGCAGCCGCGCATTTTCACGGCGCAGCCGCTCGGTCTCGGTGGCGCGCGCTACCAGCAGAAGCAGGCGTTCGCCCTCGAACGGCTTCTCAAGAAAATCCATCGCCCCGCGACCAATCGCCGAGACCGCAGTATCGATGTTGCCGTGGCCCGAGAAGATGATCACTGGCAGTTGCGGCTCGCGCGCCTTGATCGCATCGAGCACTTCAAGCCCGTCCATCGGCGAGCCGTGAAGCCACACGTCGAGCAGGACCAGGCTGGGCCGCCGCTCGTCCACCGCAGCCAGCGCAGAGGTGCTGTCGGCAGCCGTACGGCAGCTATAGCCCTCGTCGCTCAGCACGCCGGCGACGAGATCGCGGATGTCGCGCTCATCATCGACGATCAAGATGTCGAGCGCCATCAGTTGGTCTCCAGAGGTTGGATTGGGGCTGCGAGGGGGCGGGTCATTCGGCGGCGGCCTGGCCTTCGGCGGCGCGCAACGGATCGCGAGCGAAGCTCATTGACACCACTGTGCCGCCGCCGGGCGCAGAGGCGAACGCCATCTCGCCGCCGTGCTCCTCGACGATCTTGTTGACGATAGCCAGACCCAGACCGGTGCCCTTCTCGCGCGTCGTCATATAGGGTTCGAGGATGCGGTCGCGCTCGGTCGGCAGGCCGATGCCGTTGTCGGTTACAGCTATCGTCATCATCCGTTCGTCGCCGCCCAGCGCGACGACAATCCGTCCGCGAAAGTCGGGCTCGGCATTGCGCATACGCGCATCTACAGCTTCCGCGGCGTTCTTGAGCAGGTTGGTCATCGCCTGGCCGAACTGGTGGCGATCGCATTCGAGCGGCGCATTGGCATCGCCGGTGAAGTCGTAGTCGATCTGGGGATGCGCGACTTCCTGGAGGAACAGTGCCTGGCGCGCGAGATCGCCGGCATCCTCTTCGCGGAACACCGGTTTGGGCAGCCGCGCGAAGCTGGAGAACTCATCGACCATTTTGCGTAGGTCACCGACCTGGCGAATGATCGTATTGGTCAGGTCATCGAACAATTCGGGGTCGGTTTCGATTTGGCGCCCGAAGCGACGGCGCAGGCGTTCGGTGGCAAGCTGGATCGGGGTCAGCGGGTTCTTGATCTCGTGCGCGATCCGCCGTGCAACGTCGGACCATGCGGCTTGGCGCTGATCGAGCAACTGACGGGTGATGTCATCGAAAGTAATGACGAAACCCGAAGCACCGCTGACCAGCTTGACCGCCAGCGTCAGCAATTCCCCGCCTTTGCCGTACTGAACGATCCCGGTTGATAGCCCGGCCTCGGCCAGCGCCCAAAGTTGCGGGGCGTCGTCGCCCAGTTTCATCCCCAACGGGCCGGGCGTGGCACGATCGAGCAGGAGCATTTGCGCCGAGCTGTTCATAAGCCGCACGGTGCCATCGTGATCGGTCGATACAATTCCCGCAGTGATCGATTCGACGATTGCTTCGATGAACGAGCGGCGGTTTTCGAGCTGGGCGTTGGCCCCGACCAGATCCTGGGTCTGGCGATCGATCTGCTCGGTCATCCGGTTGAACGCCCGGTTAAGCAGGCCGATCTCGTCCGCGCCGGTGCGATGCGGCACGCGCATCGCGAAATTTCCCGAGGCGACTCGACGCGCGGCCGAAACCAGCTCGGCCAGCGGTTCGACCTGCTGATCGGCAAAGCGCAGCGCGAACCACACCGACAGTGCGACCAAAGCAAGGCTGATCGAAAGCAGCGCAAGATTGAAGCGCAATTGGAGGTTGCTCGCGCGCCGGGTAAGCACGTCGTAGGCCTTGACCACGCTCTGCGCGCGCTTCCACTGGCTCAGCGCCAGCGCATCCGAACTGCGCGCTGCGTAGAGATAAACACCCGAAGTGGGATCAAGCACCGTCACCGCCTCAATCCGGTCTGGGCTGGCCGAGATGACCACCTGCTCCCCTTTGTCGAGCCGAGCGATCGTGATTGGCGAGACTCGCTCGGCGCGCCTGTTCTCGGGATCGACGATCGCCGCGGTGCGCAGCGAGCCATCGGGGCCGCGCTGGAGGATCGCGCTTTCGTTCAAGCGGCGGCTGACCACTTGAAACGAATAGCCCTCGGCGAATTCTGGGCTGACGATTTTGGCCTGGTTGAGATAGTCGCGTAGATCTCCGGCCATAGCGACGGTCTCGTTGCCGACCTCGCGCTGGTTCTGGTCGTAATAGCCGGTAGCGAGCTTGTTGGCGTTTTCCAGCAGCCCGCGCGAGCTGTCGGAAAACCAGAACTCGACCCCCGACTGGAACAGCAGCGAGGCGAACAACACCACCAACAGCGTCGGGATCGCGGAGATCAGGGAGAATAGCCATACCAGGCGGACATGCAGCCGACCGGTCGATCCCATTACGGTCCGCGCGGCACGGCGTAGCGCGGCGCGGCGGCCCGACAAGACGATCAGGCCCATCGCTGGGAACAATGTGCCGACCAGCAGCGTCGCGGTCAGGGTCGAAGGAAGCAGCGCACCGCGCTCGAGCCGGGGTTCTACCGCCAGCCAGCTGGTAAAAAGCATCGCGGCTAACGCCACCGCTGCCGAGATTTCCAGCACCAAATAAACGTTGGCGCGGTGCAACGCGATCGTCAGCCGCCGCCACCAACGGGGCTTACGGCGTGGAATACTTGCTAGCGACGCACCCATAGTGGCAATACTACAACAGGACTGTTGCCCGGTTGCAAGGGTTTTTCGTCAAACGGTTTCAAGCCTGCGGCGTTCGCGTGGCCGCTCCCATTTCGAGATCGACCAGGCGTTTACGCAAAGTGTTGCGATTGATCCCCAGAAGCCGCGCAGCACGGAGCTGGTTGCCCCCGGTTGCGGCGAGCGCGTGGGCGAAAAGGGGGCGCTCGAACGCGGCGAGTGCCGCATCGTAGAGCTGGCCTTCAGCTGGAACTTCGGTTGCGAGGAAGTCAGCCACCGCCGCAGCAAAATCGGCTAACGGCGCGGCTGCCGCGGTTTCGCGCGGATCCCGCTCGAGCAGCGCCGCGACAGCTTCGTCGTCGATCACGTCTTCGCGCGCCAACAACGCCAGCCGGTAGGCGACATTGCGCAATTCGCGCACGTTTCCACGCCACGGTTGGAGTTCGAGCAAGCTAAGCGCCGACGCCCCGAGCGTTCGCCGGGGCAGCCCCTCGCTGGCGGCCTGGGCGAGAAAATGGCGTGCCAGCGCGGCGATATCGTCGCGCCGCTCGCGCAGCGGCGGCAGCGCGATGGGGACGACGTTGAGGCGATAATACAGATCTTCGCGGAACGTCCCTGCGGCGATCATCGGCACAAGATCGCGGTTGGTCGCTGCGACAATCCGGGCATCGACAGTGACCTCCTCACGCCCGCCGACGCGGCGGATCCGCCCCGATTGCAAAGTTCGCAACAAGCGCGTCTGCGCCTGCATTGGCATATCGCCAATTTCGTCGAGGAACAGTGTCCCACCTGCCGCCTGCTCGAACTTGCCGATATGGCGCGCGACAGCGCCGGTGAATGCGCCCTTCTCGTGCCCGAACAGCTCGCTCTCGATCAGTTCCGACGGAATCGCCGCGGCATTGACCGCAACCAGCGGCCCGTTGCGGCGGTTACCGAGAGTGTGGATCGCGTCGGCAACCAACTCTTTGCCGGT